>CAMDZX010000045.1 GCA_945910925.1 uncultured bacterium
CGCTGACAGTTGAGAAAGTAGAATCGTTAGAAGCAGCGTATGTAACAACTTGGTCAGTACCTTGAGGACCTTCGCTTGTATTTTCTACGAAGCTGTTAACAATTTCACCTCTATCCAGAGCAGCTTGGTAAGAAGCTCTATCAGCCAGTTGAATACTAACAAGTGAGAAACCGACTTCGTCAGATTCTTTAGCAACTAACGCTGTATAATCGTCTTTAAGCCCTTTAATTATAGCCTCAGATGCATCAACGACATCACCGTTCGCATTTTTATAATCAGTTCCATCGAAAGTATATCCGTCTTTAAGAACGCTAGCTTCCCCTTCACTAACGGTATTACCGTTAGCATCTTTATATTCTTTTCCGTCGAAAGTATATCCGTCTTTCAGAACATTTCCTAAAGCTGCATCTGCTTCGACTTGGTTACCGAATTTATCATAGTATGTAGCATCTGCAGTAAGTCTGCTTGCGTTATATCTGTCAGATTTATTCGTAAGTGCAGTTAATTCACCGTGCAAATCATCTTCTCTAAAAGTTTGTACATAGTATTGCATATTAGCATTGTATGGGTCTGTCGGATTAATTATTTTGTCCAGCGTCCCGGTTTTAGTAGAACTTCCGTTAGCACTGGCAGTAATTCTGTATGCACTGTTTTCTTGAATCCCGATAGAAGCAAGATTAGTCGTGTATTCAACGAGGTAGTTACCTTTGTCATCCTGCGGTAAAACTTGTGCGATTGTTGCATCGTTTCCGCCGATAACAAATGAATACTTAACAGTAGTATAATCGTCGGTAGACGGCGGTGTAGGAACAGTCATAGTTAATAAACTGTTGTAGTAGTTTGCAGATTGGTTTGACAAATTAGTTCTTTGTTGGTTAATTTGTTGTCCTTCAAACTCTAAATTTGACTGTCTTGCTGTAAGTGCTAATAATCTAGCTTGTGAAGCCGACATACCCATAATCAATTCTCCTATAATTTTTCCTTATGGTATTGATTACGGCATACACGCTAAAAAACTTTAGCTTTTTTATTCTGTTTGTTACATTTGTTTACATAGTTGTTTATATTTATTGTATACTAAGGCAATAGATAATAAAATTTTATATTCGCACATCCAACAGTCATATACTAGACTTTTAAACCTCATCTAAATACTTGATGTGTTATTTGTAATATTTGTTTACAATCTTACTATACATTAGGAGATTTGTTGTATGGCAAGAAAAACAAACGTAAAAAGAGTTGAACCGCAAAAGGCAAACTTAAAAGTCGTTAAAGATAATGCAGTAAAAACTACTGCGTATAACGACATTAACCTAAAAAAATGGAAAGAATATGACCATGTTAAAACGGACACTCTTTGGGAGTTTTCTTCACGCTTGAAACAGGGCGGACATACAAATGAATATCACGGAAATTTTATTCCTCAGATAGCACAACAACTTTACGAAAGATACACAAAGAAAAATGATATTGTTCTTGATTTGTTCTTTGGTTCGGGGACATCCGGAATAGAAGCAATAAATATGGGCAGACGTTGTATCGGTGTTGAATTAAAAGAAGAACTTGCAGAGCAGGTTTCCGAAAAATTTACACCAAAACAACTTGTTACAGACGTAAATATTATTAGTGCGGATTCGGCAAGTCAGCTTGCAAAAGAAAAAATTCAGGCAAGATTGGATATTATGGGCAGAGAAAAAGCACAATTACTTATTCTTCATCCGCCTTATGATGATATAATCAAATTTTCTGACAGAAAAGAAGATTTGTCTAACTGTGACTCGACTGAAAAATTTTATGACCTTTTTAAACAAGTTGCTCAAAACGGATATGATTTGCTTGAGGACGGACGATTTGCAGCATTGATTATAGGTGATAAGTATGCTGAGTCTCAAATTATATCATTAGGATTCGAATGTCAGGAGAGAATGAAGCAACTGGGATTTATCCACAAAGCAACAATTGTTAAAGATATGCAGGGAAATGAACGTGCCAAAGGTAAAACAGCAAATCTTTGGCGATATAGAGCACTCGCAATGGGATTTAACATTTTTAAACATGAATACATAATGATTTTCCAAAAAAATGAAAAACTTATGCGGAAACATTTAAGAATGCTTTAGGTTTCATAATCAAAAAAATTACCAATTTCACGTTTTGCATCTTGAACAGTGTCAGAACTGTGTACAAGATTTTCTCTTTTTTGCCCTTTGGCAAATTTGTTTCTAATTGCAATTTTCAAATTAAGAACTTTACTAACTGCATCTTCACCTTCTACAACCATTCCCCTGACTTTTCCGGATGTCATAAAATCCATCCATTCTTTAAAAAAACTCTTGCCGCGTTTAGATTCCCAATTCTTTTCAACTTTTTTCCTTGGGGCTACACCTTCCCATGTTTTGCTGATTATAAGAGATTTGTCTTCCTTGATTTTGTCCATGATAACGCTGTCAAGATTTCTCTTGAATGCATCAGGCTTAAGCATTACAAATGTTCTTTCGTATCCTGTAAAATTCAAATTATTAAAGTTTTGTGTAAATAAAGTATACATATTTATATAAAATCCCCAAAAAATATTTTTTGCTAAAAAAAGACCATCTGACATTTCAGACGGTCTTTTTTGAAGTTTTGTTATATTTATGCTTCGTCCAGCGCATCAACACCCGGAAGAACTTTACCTTCGATAAATTCTAAAGAAGCGCCACCGCCTGTTGAAACATGAGTGAAATCTTCAGCTTTGCAGAATTTCTTAGCTGCAGAAACCGAATCTCCACCGCCGATAACAGAAGTTGCACCGTTCTTTGTAGCTTCTACAATCGCTTCAAGAACAGCCTTTGTTCCTTCTGCAAATTTAGGGTTTTCAAAAGCACCAACAGGGCCGTTCATCAAGATAGTTTTTGAAGCCTTAAGAACTTCTGCAAATGCTTTTCTTGAGTCAGGACCTGCATCAACACCTTCAAATCCGTCAGGAATTTCGTCGATTTTAACGAATTTGTTAGTACCGTTACCCGAGAAATCGTCTGTTGCTAAAACATCAGTTGCCATAACAAGTTTAACACCCTTTTCTGCCGCTTTCTTTTCAATAGCTTTTGCAACTTCTAACTGATCATCTTCGCATATAGAGTTACCGATTTTACCGCCGTTAGCCTTAACAAATGTATAAGCCATACCTCCACCGATAATCAGGTTATCAACTTTATCAATCAGGTTTTCTAAAACACCGATTTTAGAAGAAACTTTTGCACCACCAACAACGGCAGTAAACGGTCTTGTAGGATTGTCAAGAGCTTGTGACAAGCATCTTAATTCTTTTTCCATCAAGAATCCTGCAACAGCCGGTTTAACAAGATGAGCAACTTTTGCTGTGGAAGTATGTTTTCTGTGTGCAGCACCAAATGCATCGTTTACATAGAAATCACCAAGTTTTGCAAGTTCTTCAGCAAAAGTCATATCATCATCTTTTGCTTCTTCTGCTTTGTAGTAACGGATGTTTTCCAATAATGCAATTTGACCGTCTTGAAGTTTATCAACATATTCTTTAGCTTCTTCTACTGACGGAATAAATACAATTTCTTGTCCGAACACTTTAGTCATGTATTTTGCAACAGGCGCAAGCGTAAATTCAGGATTTTTTTCTCCTTTTGGTCTGCCCAAGTGAGCCATAAGAATAATTTTTGCACCATGTTCTTTTAAGTAATTTACAGTCGGAACGATAGCTTGTATACGTGTATCGTCCGTAACATTTTTGTTTTCATCCAAAGGCACGTTAATATCTACTCTGACTAACGCTCTTTTTCCTTTGATGTCACCTAAATCTTTGATTGATTTTTTCATTATTAAGTTCCCTTTCTTTTCGGTACGAACATGTGAATTATAGTAAAAACAGAGGTAAAGATAAAGGGTTATTATGTAGAAATGTTAAAAAGTATGCAACTATATATTTTCTACCTGATTACAAATCAACATCGATTGTAAAGTTATCAAGTCCGACTTCCTGTAAAAGAGCAATATAAGAATTATAATATACACCCATTGCCGACAAAAATTCGTTTAAAAGTTCTTGATGTGAATGTTCTACAATTATAAGGTTTGTCAAATTTGTACTGCCTTGTTGGTATTTGGCTTTTGAAAGCTCTAATATTCTTGCTGATTCTTCAAGAATAGAGTGATAATGCTCAACGTTTTCTTGAGCAATTACAAATTTATCATAGTTTGTGTGTATAACATTTTTTGTAATGTTGATTATCGAATTATATTCAAGTTGAGCTTTTTCATATTCCAATTTTGCGTTTTTAACCTCAGGGGCATAGTTATATAGTGCGGGAATATCGAACCCTGCACCGACATAAGCCCCCGGAGTACCGTCATGAGCAAATGCATATCCGCCCGAAACGTATAAATCAGGTATTTTTTGTTTTGTTGCAACAATAATATCCTTTTTTGCTTTTATAACTTTAGCTTCCGCCATTTTTATATCATATCGATTCTTGAAGGCAATAGATTCAAGTTCGTTATAATCAGGTAGTGCCAATTGAGTAAAAAACGCTTTTTCAAATACAGAATCTTCTTGTGCATCATATAACGTAAGATTATTTTCAAGATTTAAAACTTTGTTAAATGTATATTGAGCGGTTCTGACATTTGCTTTTGCTCTGTTTATACGGATTAATTGTTTTTTTAGTCTCATATCCGCTTGCAGAAGTTCAACCTCATAATTAGGGGAATTTTTTGGTCTGTTTTCCGCAATTTTAAGTAAATCCTCTAGAAGTTCTTTTCTGTCTTCCAGTATCCGCAAATCTGACTTTGCAAGAAGAAGATTAAAATATGAGGTTCTGACTCTTAGTTTCAGTTTGAACTCGTAATCTTTAATTTTATTTTCTGTATAAGTCAATCCTGCTTCTGCGGCTTTTTTTCTTGCACCTCTTTTTGTGATTTCAACAGGCAACATCAAACCCACCTGACTTGAATTTCCTTTAGCAATCTGTCCCATCAGAAGATTTGATTGAAATTGCGGATTACGCAAAGCGTTTGCTCTTTTTATGTTATTTTTTGAAATTCCGAGATTTTTACGCTGTTCTTTAAGCTCTATATTTCCGTCAAGAGCAAGATTCATTGCCTGTTCAAGCGAAATTTTAAATCTGCCCGAATCTGTATCAACAACTTCTGATCCGTCAATTGCAAAAACTGACGGGCAAGAGAACAATAAGATAAATAAAATTGTTAATAAAAAATTTTTCATATACAAGTATATTGTATGATAAAAATTTAGTACAAACAAAATTACTTTTTATTCTTGTTTATTACTTACTTTGTAACTTTTTATTAATAGCGAACTTTGTATTTAGGTCGTATGGAATGTGAACTTAATTTAATTTATATAGTTCTTGTTTAGAGAAAAATTATAAAGTGTTGTAATTATATAACTATTTTTAAAAATGAGGTTATATTTTTGTTTTGCTGTAAAAATAAATAATCAATCAAAAAAGTCATAAAAATGATAAAACTGATACGGAACTAATAATGTCATACGTTCAAAGAAATTTACAAACTCATTTTCCAGTTTTAACAGATTTGCATTTTTGTTATCAGTACAACTGTATTTTTCTGATGCAACAATAAACTTTTCTGCTGATTTTAAGCAAGATATAAAGTATATCGGTGTTTCAAGCATAAGGGCAAATTTTAAAGTCCCGAGCGGTAACTCAATTTTTTGTCCGAGAAAACTTGCGCCATAAGTTTTATTTGTGCCTGAGGCTGCCAGTCTGTCACCTGCCATAAATACTATTTCACCATTATTCAAACGCTCTTTTAATTCCATAACTGTTTCTATTCCGATATCTTCGATTGGAAAAACTGTTACATCTTTATTATCATTCAGGGAATTAATAAAATTATTAAATATTTCACAATGTGATTGCTGCATAAAAATACTGACTTTTCTGTGATTTTTATTTTGTACAAAAGCTCTCATAGCTTCAATATTTCCCACATGCGTAAAGATAAAAAACAGTCCGCCCGTGTTTAAATCCTGCTCCAGTTCAGGATTGTTTATTTTGAACTTAAAATGAGCAGTATTCGCATAGATTTCCATTTTATCAACTAATGATATTGCGTATGAATAAACCCGTTTGAAACAATTTTTAAACGAAGGTTTATATAAAGGATTTTTAGTGTAATTATAAAGCACTTCAAAATATTTATTTGAACTTTTTCTAAGATTTTGTGAGGTAAAATATGTAAATAAACTAACCCACCATGCAATCCATTCAAGAGGTTTTCGCCCAAAATGTCCGTAAATAAAATAACTTAATTGTAAGCGTTTAACACCGGCTGAACGTTCTTTTACGTCATACCAGTTTTGTTTTGAGTCTTTATAACCGAAAATTGCGCATACGGAAATATATGAACATAATATTCCTACCCAGAGCAATACACCGAATGTGCTTATTAATTTAAAACTTGCAAAGCTTAACAGTATAAAAGAAAACATAGTGGATATACAAGCCGCAAATATTGCAACATTAGTAATATCTCTGTTTTCTGAGGCTTTAAAAATTGAATAATCAACGGTAAACCCTATAATAAGAAATACCGTCAAAATACTGAAAATGTTTATGCCATAACCGAGCAGTTGCCCGATAGAAATTGCCGTACAAACCCCAATAAGCGGAGGCAAAATTATATTAAACGCTTTTTTCCCGTACAAGACAAATAACAACAAAAACATGCCGGCAAAGAGCATAGGAATTAACGGTTCAATTTGCTTACGACAATTTTTAAGTAAGTCTGATATATCTTTTTGTACATTTATAATTTCTGCTTGCGGAATATTTTCCAAATTCAAATCGTATGCCATAATAATTTTTTGATTATTGTTTAATCGAAAAGCCGGAATACTGTACTCAAAAATATCGTTATAATTGTTTATCAAATTCATTCTCTGTTCTTTAGTTATAAAATCAGGATAATCATTATTCTTATACAGATTATTAACAAGCGTTATATTTTCTTTTTGAACTGCAGTTGATGGCACAAATTTAGTTTCCGAAACATAATCAATATGGTTTTGTTTCAGATAATTACATACAAAATCTTCATTTTGCGTTATGACAAAACTAATTTCTCTATTTTTAGGGTTTGCGGATTGTTGATAAATACTTTCAGCCATTTTTAAAGACCTGTCCGGAGTGTACAGGTTTTTGATATTATCATCTGTTTTCAGATTTATTGCGCCTAACAATAAAATAACGGTAATGCAGATTACAAACCATTTTTTATTAATTTTGATATACGGAATATCATTTCTTACATCAGGGTTAATTTTAAACAAAGGCGAAATACATATAACAAACAAATAAACCCCGATAAGTCCGGCAATTGTATATACGGAAATTTGTCTTAAAAGAGGGATATCAGGAATCATCAAAAAAGCAAAAGCCGTTATTGTTGTAAGCATTGATGATGTAAGATTTTTATAAAAAAGTTTATCCTTTACTTGTGCTGCATAATAGTGGAATGAATAATCCACACCTATCCCGATTAAGGTTGTTGCAAAGACAAATGTCAAAATATGGATTTGTGTAAATACCGATACAACCGCTATATATCCGCATCCGAACCCGAAAAGAATGCTTAAAATAACAGGAGCAAATACTCTGTAAGAGCCAAATATATACTTACACATAAATATTACAAACACTGTTGCAAGTATACAGAATATATTTATTTGTTTTGCGGATTTTTGTGCAGTTTTGTAAGAATGTACGGGAGCTCCGGCAAGGTATGTATCATATTTTTCTGCGGTTTTTATTACCTGCTTCGGATTTGTTGTTCTGATTTTTAAAGTTTGATAGTCAGGAATAGAAAAATTATTACTAAAATAATCCGTAACAAACAAATAAGGATCCTTATCTATTGCAACCAAAGGAATATTCAAAGGTTGATATAAAAGTCGCATGCTTTTTGCTTGAAGCTCGGAATAGTTTTGATTTTGTAATAAATTCCTTGTATCATCAGTTAAAAAAGATTTTGGATGAGTTTTTATTATGTTTTGATATTCTGAAAAATCTTCGGAAACAACTTGTCCGAGATGTTTTTGAGTCAAATCGTTTAAAAATTTTTCCTTTGACTCATCTTTAAACATTACAATAATATCCGAGTTTATATGCCTGTTAACATCAAATAAAAGTTTATTTTCTTGTGTGACAACAGATTTTAGTATATCTGTTTCAACCGTTGGTTTATGAATAACAGCAAATATTAACCCTATAAAAAATACTGATAACAAAAATATGCAACGCTTCATTTTCCGCCCTTAAAATTTATCTTTGTAACAACACCGTCAACGGATTTTATTTCAATCTGTTTAATTCTGATATTACCTGACAGGTAAATCGATTTTATATAACTTTTTATTTGAGAATTAACGGGAATTAAGCCAAGTTCCCATATTTTCCCTTTATCGGTTTCCGAAATTCTGTAATAGAATTTAAAATTTTTGTTTAAATAGTTATAGTTTTTGTTTATGACTGCCGAAATAATTTTGTTTATACGTTCGTTTCTGTTATAAGAAGTTGTCATAACAACAGGATATTTTGTATAAAATATTACTCCTTTATCTTTATTGAACACAAAATCTCCGCCTGATTTCAAAACAACTTGAGAATTCGGCATGGTTTTTGTTTGGATAAATTTACATTGAATATTCTTAAACTCTGGCAAAGATTCCATAACATCTCTTGCGGTAGAAGGGCTGGAAAACACATCTGCCGCAAAAACCCGTGCAGTCGATAATAAAAATATCAGTAATAATTTACAAAGAATTTTCATACTGTTTAATTTTTTCCTTTAATTTAATCGGTTCATCATACACGCTTTTCATTGACTCTCTATCAACACATATTTGCATTGATTTTGCCTTAAAGACTTTTTCATCGGTATTAGCGTTGTATATTGTGTATTTAATATTCAATGCCGGCTCCGTATCTTTAAGCTCTGTTTCTATTCTTAGTTTATCACCAAATTTTGAAGGTTTTATAAACTTAAACTCCATTTTTGCAATAGGATACATGACTCCGTCATTATACATATCCATATACGTATATCCTATTTTTGTCAGCATATCGCATCTTGCCTGCTCAAGATATTTTATATAGTTTCCATGCCATACAATACCCATAGAATCAACGTCATAAAACGGTACTTCCATATAATAAACGGTTTTAATCATTTTCACTCCTAAAAATATTTTCCTTTGGAAACTGTCCTGTTGAATATATTGTATCTTCGTAAAAATATTTATACAAAATTGAATTATTTGTTTCCTGTAATGCTAAAATCACATTCTCGTCAGGTTTCATTATATTTGAAAACTTAATTTTCTTTAATTGTCCCGAGTCGATATTCAACCCAAAAACCCGGTTAATGAAAAAACTTGCATAATACAACTGTACAACTCCCGGAACAATCGGATAATCAGGGAAATGACCTTTAAAAAAGTTGCTGTCACGATGAAATATAAGCTTTATACCTTCTGAATTTCTTTCTACGACAAGCGGCAAAGAGAGTTTATTTTCAAATAGATTTTTTATGTAATCCGTATCAATCTTACCCATTTTATTTTTAGGTATTGAATCCAAAAACTTCCATTTTTGAGGAATAATATCCGTTTTAGGCTTCAAATCCTTTTTTAATCCCTTTGTAAATCCTAATTTCCCTTTTTTTATAAATTCATTTATCCCCGTATTATTCAAAACTGCAACACAAGCAAGTTTTTCTCCAATTTGCAGCGTGAAGGACTCTTTAATAAATTCAGAGTCATTTATAATTTTTTCCGTTTCCGATAATGACACTCTTTTTTCCTGAATTTTTACCACTCTGTCCTTCCTCGACAAAACTTTTATCCCGCTTTCGGTCACTTCTATTATATCATCCAATTCTCGTTCTTGTTCATATATAAAAGGGGATTGTATCTTGTTTTCGTTAATAACTACATTATCAAACAGAATAAAATTGCTGTTTGATGTTTCTTTGTGTCCAATAATTCCTGTTTCCGTACTGCCATAAATTTCAATAACTTTAGTTAGGTTTTCAAAATATTCGAAATCATTAAATTTTGCACCGGCAGAAATTATCAAACTCGGAATTTCGCAAGGTAAAATATCATATTTTGCTATTTTTGAGAGAAAAGACGGTGTAGATATCAAAACGGAATTTTTGTTTTTGATACTTTCAGGAAACAAAATTCTTGACGTATTTATAGGTTTTTCTAAAACAAACGGAAGCATAAAACAAAATGTAAATCCAAACAAGTGAGCAAGTGATGATGTTGTAACAAACTGCGAAGTATTAGAAAAATCAAATGTTTTGGCAATGGTTTCGGCTTCATCCGTCAGGTTTTTAATACTTTTTTTTACCACCTTAGGAACAGCCGTAGAACCTGAGGTTAAAAACTCTATTACATAGTTTTCATCAATATTTTCTTCTGTCGACTCCTCACAATCATATACATCATCAATAAAAACACCTTCCGCATATTTCAATTTTGTTTTATCGGGGATTAATTGTACGGGAATATTCAAATAAATGCAGGCAAACAGATTAACAAGAAACGTGTATGTATCATCTCCTGCAATAACTATTTTTGTTATATTCCGAGATTTTATGTAACCGGCATGTGCTTTTACCGTTTTGTTGAAATCCTCAAATAAAACGGGTCTGTCTTTATGTATCAGAAAAACCGAACTATTTTCCATTACTAAATTTTCCCTTATACCAAATTCTTACAGGGTATTCTATCAAAAACACGGCTCCAATGATAAAATATGAGATACATCCGTTATACAATGCCCAAAAAGTATTGTTCATATAAAGTGTTATAACTGAAAGCGTGAAATTTATTCCCGTTATGATAGTCCAAATATAATTCAGGTTTCGGGTATAAATTATAATTTTTGGATGGAGTTTCCCGTCAATGGTTTCCGCAATTTTTTGTATAATAGGTTTACCTTTGAAACAAGAATAAAAAAATACCGCAAAAAACACAAAATTTACGATTATAGGATAGAATTTCAACGTTGTTATTTTTGTATAATAAAACAACAAAATGACAACAAGAGTAACAGTTATCGGTAATAAAGCTTTCAGTTTTGACATATTATTCTTGTAACAATTTTTCTACGGCATTTACAACGTCACCTATGGTTCTTATTTGTTTGAACTCCGCAGGAGAAACTTTTTTTCCTGTATGTTGTTGTAAACGGACTGCCAAATCAACCGCATCCACACTATCTAAATCCAAATCATCAAACAAATCCGCATCCATCAAAATATTTTCAGGAACAACTTCAAAGTCATCAACAAGAATTCCTTTTATGATTTCAAATATATCTTCGGATGTTAAATCAGCCATTAATTTTTGACCTCACATATTCTGCTATTGTACTTACCGAATAAAAATTTTTGGAATTATCTTCTTTGTCCGAGTCAATTTTTAGATTATATTTTTTCTGTAATGCCATACCTATTTCAAGTGCATCAATAGAATCCAACCCCAAACCGTCGTTGAACAAAGGTTCATCGTCTTTTATATCATCCGCAGTTATGTCCTCTAAGTCCAAAGACTTTATAATCAAATCTTTTATTTCATTTTTTAATTCCATAATGATTTTATACTACAAAAAAATGTATTATTCAACGTGATTGTATAGTGCATCAGAAATAGCGTTTGTTATATTTTTGCGAGATGTAACCTCATCATCAGTCAAATAATCGGAGATATTAATTTCCTGACCGACTTCAATAAAATAATTAACGTTTTTTTCTCCCGCATCTAAAACAGATTGTCCTATTTGCAGAAAATCAAAATTTGTATACATAACAACAGGCACAATGTTTTTATTTGCATTTATTGCTGTGAGTGCAGTACCTTTTCTGATTTTTGGAAATTCATCTTTCCTGTGACGTATGCCGGATGGAAAAATTACCATATTAAAACCTTCATCAAGGTATTTTTTTGTACAAATTTTCATATCTTCAAGCTCTAATCCGCTTGGGATAAACATATCACAAATGATATTTTTCATAAAAAAACTGTTCATAAGTTCTTT
>CAMDZX010000046.1 GCA_945910925.1 uncultured bacterium
CGTTCGTCCTGAGCCAGGATCAAACTCTCCATTGTCAGAAAGTTTATGTCCATCGTCTATCGAGGGCTAACTCGATAAACTGCTCGACGTTAAATTAATTGAGTAAAATACTCATTTGCGTTGTCTGTCATTTTTAATGAATCAACAAGTATATTAGTCGTTTTCAGCTATTCTATTTTCAATGTTCAACTAAACATCTCTTTTGTTTTTGAGGTCACTAAATAATCCCCAGTTGGCTAGTGTCTCAAAATCCGATTTTCTCGGTTGGCTAATTGGCTCTTTGAACCAGCGCCTTTATTATCTTATTCCTTAATTTTTTTTTGTCAAGCAATTGTTTTATATTTTATTTACAATTCTTAATCTTGACTTTTCCTTAAAGATTCGGCTGTGTTTATCTTTTTAAAGTTCGTCGGTGCCTTTTGTTTTGGTATCCCTCTGTGTCCCAGGCACATTACTAATAGTATTACATCAATTTTAAATTGCAACCATTTATTTTTAAAAACATTTGCACAAATACAAAAATCAAGCTATTACTGAATTATACACATTCACAAAACTTAACATAACCAAAAATCTTAACTAATCAATATACCGCTTTTGCATGCTCTGTGCATGTTTTGACTGTCAATACCCCCATGACTTTATAAAATTTTTCATTATAAATCATAATAAGGGTGTGTATTTTATGATGAACTATACAAAAAATAACAACTATATCAATATAATTAACGAATTTAGAAGTTTGATTGACTTCATCAATTATCATGACGTGCTTATTGAAAAAATGTTCCAAATATTAGAAGAACATTTTGTATTTGATGCAGCCGGCATATTTTTCAACACACCTGACAATATGGAAACAAACGTATTAGAACTGTATTTAAAAAACATTTCAATCAATACGCAAGCTATTGAAGAAAAATTCTTCAATAACATGTCAGAATTTAAGCAAATAATAAAAAAAGCAATTAAGCCACATTATCAAAAACGTAATGAAAGTAATATTATTCTGAATAACGAACTCATTTTGCCATTTATGTACAACGGCAAACTTCTTGGCGGACTGTGTATTTTTTCACAAGATGACATGCTTAAAGAAAATATTGATACATTTAATTTTATAATCAGCGAATTTTTGTCTATATATAAATTAAAATACATTTATATAGAACAGGTTTATAAATCATGTGTTGATTCTCTAACAGGACTTTATAACAGGCATCAGTTTGATATCGGACTTGAACAGGAATTCAACAGAGCGCAAAGATACAAAACACCATTTTCTGTTGCGATGATTGATATTGATTATTTTAAAAATATTAATGACACCTTAGGGCATCAATTTGGAGATTATGTATTGGAAGAAATTTCGACAATCACGCAACATGCCTTTCGCAAGACAGATATAATCTATCGTTACGGCGGAGAAGAAATTGTAATAATCATGCCGGAAACAGATTCGGAGCATGCTTATTTACCTCTGGAAAGATTGAGAGAAAAAATCAGCAGGCATGATTTTAGAGGGCAAAATGTTACGGTGAGTATCGGAATTGGCGATTATCAGGAAAACCTATCGGCAAAAGATATTCTTAAACAAGCCGACAACATGTTATATAAAGCAAAAAACAATGGCAGAAACAGGGTTGTAAAATAAGAAATAAAAATATTGTTGGGGTAGAAGAAACCCCAACTTAATATTCTAAAAAATCCTAATTCTGTCAGCTTAGCAAAGCTGACAAACTTACTACTTTTTAACGTCCAATATTGGTTGTTCCGGTTCTGCCGCAAGTTTTGCACGCTTAACATCACGTCTGTGATTTGTATATAAACATGCTCCATATCCCAAAGCAGCACCAATTATCCCTACAGCCAATCCATATTTTTTATTTTTTGCAATTTTTTTAGATGTTCTTTCAATATAATCTTTTTTCTTGTTAATAAGTTCAACATCAGGTTTATTGCTTGATTGCAATGTATCTAAATCTAACTTCGTTTTTGCAATGTCAGACATTAGACTCGGAATTTGCCCCCAATAAGCAGCAGCACATTGTGCAGCCGTACCAAAAGTAATTATTGACTTTAGGAACCAACCCATATTTTTACGGACTTTTTTACCATTCTTTCTATAAGTTTTATTGCTTGGAGGCAAAGTACTTTCTTGCACATTATTTACAGGGTTCTTTTCCGCATTCGCTTTAAACTGAGGTTGAGAATGATTTACATTAGACACAATTCCTAGCATAATTGACCTTCCTTCTTTATAAAGTACCTACACATATATAAAAACAAAAAATAATATAAATTTGCTCCGCCCCGTCCCATCACATCATATCATATCATATAGGGTATTATAACTGGACTTGAGAGGTATTAAAACTTATATTTACATTTTGTTACAATATTACGAGATGTTACTAAGTGACTAAGTAAATGAGTTACTGAGTTATTATTTCTTACATCCCTTCCCCATTCTCTCACACTGCGGTCACGAATAATTTTACAAAAAGTTCAGTTCAGTAGGTCAGATATAGTCTTAAAATTAAGTCATTATCCAACTTGTTTTTACTCGACTATAACTAAATCTTCTTGTATCAGATTATAAAAATATTCATCCATTGAATTTCTTAATGAAAGATTTACGATAAACGGCAACTTCATCGACTCTCCGAATTCATATTTCGGCTTAGACAAAATTTCACGCGGCATATTACCTTCTACAAGAATATCTAAGTCTGACAAAGCAGAAAAATTTCCTTTAACACGTGAACCATAATAATAAAAAGTATAATCCTTTTTATATGGTGCAAGAATATTTTCAACAGCTTGCTGCTCATCTTGTGTCATACCTTTAATTATTTTCATTTATTGTTTGCTCAAAACATGTAACGAAATACTTAACATCTTCTAAAAATGTTTGCAAAACCGTAAGCACAAACTGAGCTTTGTTAAAATTGTACTCATGAGAAGTATTATTTCCGGCTTCATTATATTCCACCCATTTTGTCCAATCTTTTATTAATCCGTAACCTTGAATATATCTAAAAATATTCTTCATTGTAAGCTCTTGTTCTGATTTATTAAAAAATTGCTTGAGATATTTTTTCATTATTTTCCAAGATAATTCATAAGTATACTCAAACCTTTGGATACACGAATCCGCATACATATTCTTAATGGGCTGCTCAACATCAGTATTATAATAATTAATTGCTTCCTCAAGCGTTATTATAGCGTTTTTAATATTGGTTAAATCAAGTGTATCATTCATAGATAAATATGAACATACTAAGCAAAATCTGTCACTATAGAGATATTATATTAAAATCAAATTACTCCAATATCAAAACAAGTGTACAAAAGGCTCTATTTCAATTTGTATCAATATTTAATCAACATGTTATAAATCCCGAAACATGTGGAATATATATAACAGATGCAATATTAAGAGGTGTACAATATGGTAGATTTATTACTTTTCGCATTAGTATTTTACGTTTCAATCATAATGTTACCAAGCATTATGGAAACTAAAAAGACTCAACACAGCTAGACTATTTATGTATAAAGTTTAAAATTTTTAAATTATTACGAGGTTTGCCTGCGTTTTTGTCAGGAAGTTCATAACACTTAACGCATCTTGCTTCGTACGTTTCATCCCCGCCTATCATTATAAGAGGTGAACTTTTATCTGCTGGTTCACCGTTTATTAAGCGCTGGGTTCTTGATGCGTGTTCACATCCGCACTTCATACAAACTGCTTCCAGTTTATCAACTTTTGTTGCAATACACATTAACTGGGGCATTGCACCAAACGGTTCAGATTTGAAATCCAATTCCAAACCTGTTCCGATAACTTTTTTACCCTCTTTCATAAGAGTAGAAATAACTCTTACAATGTTTGAATCAAAAAATTGAAGTTCATCTATTGCAATAACTTCATCCTCCGGTTTTACATTCTGCACAATCTGAATAGAATGTTCAACCTTTATCGCATCTGTCCATAAACCGTTACGTGACTCTATATAATCACCGTTTGAACGTGTATCAATTTTAGGGGAAAACACTTTTATTTTTTGTTTTGCAATAACACACCGACGAATCCTACGTAGCAACTCCTCAGTCTTACCGCAACTCATTGGTCCTGTTATTAATTCAAATGTGTATCCCCTCATAATATCCCCAAATCTTCTCCCAAGATTGTATTTTTTACACTTTTTATTGTATTAAAGAGAATATGAAAGGTCAAATATCTTAATAAAACTAAACACATATTTTAGAATACGGACAAAGTTTGCAAAGTTCTGTTCTTTTTATTGCGGGTTCGTGCAAGCGTTTTATATCTTCTATAATGCGTGTAACTTTTTCTTCGTATTCCTTTTTAAGAATTTCCGTAAACTTTATATTCCTCACATCACCGGTTTTTACACTAATATATGTAAAATTAAGCGAATTATATTCGGAAGGCAAAAGTTTATCGCAACACAAAAGATAAACAATTGTTTGAAAATTTTCTTCAGGATTTTTAGGAATTTGTCCTGTTTTGTAATCCAGAATAAAGTAGTCATTATTATCATTTTTAACCAAAGCATCAAGCCTGCCGCCTATCCAGGAACCTGCGATTTGAGCGGCAACAGTAGATTCCACACGTACTGTTTTTAGGTTAAAATATTCGGATTTAACAAGAATATCCCACATCAAGCGTTCTTTCTCCGAAAGCTCAAACATGGAAATATCTTGACCTTTTAAATAATATGCCGCAATCGCATGAATATTCTTCCCGACCAAAAATGTATTTTCCAAAACAGGTGCTTGAATGTTCCTGACATACTTAAAAAAGTATTTTACAGGACATTCGTGAAATGTATTAAGCATTTGCGGTGAAAAAATCATAAATCTACAACTTTATATATGAATACTGCGGATGTTTTTCAAGAAGATGTTTTATCTCTGAAAACGAAATCAACCCTTCTGTTGCCCCAAACTTAGAAACAACCGAGCTTGATTCCACAGAGGCATACATAAGAGATTTTCCGATATCACATCCTGTTTCCTTCATTGCAGCAAAAAAGGTTGAAGCAAAAGCATCACCTGCCCCCAAAGTTGAAACAACAGGAGAATCAAAAACAGGACAAACGTAAAAATCTCTGCCATCATAGGCATAAGCACCATGCCCGCCATCCGTTATTACAACCACCTGATGAGGATTAACCTTCAACTTATACAACATTTCTTTAACATCAGGGTGAATAAGTTCTTCCGAATAATGAATGTTTTTTGTATCAGGTCTTACTTTAATCCCGCTTGACAATGATGCTTCCTCTTTGTTCATAACTACAATATCCGCAATTCCCAGAATATGCTTCAGGTATTCAAACCCCTGTTTGATGCTGGTTGTTCCGGCATTGAAACAAACCTTGATATTGTTTTCTTTTGCAAAATCTACCAACGGTTCGAGAACTTTGTTAGACTCTCCGTTCAATGGCGCTATATAAAGCCAGTCCGTATCTTTTAATTTATCAAAAGGAATGTCTTCAAGCTTTATTTGAGCATTTGCTCCCCGATTCGCAAGTACGGTTCTATCTCCCTGAAAACTAACCAAAATAATTGAGAACCCTGTACTGAGTGACTTATCCTGTACCATACAATCTGTTTTTACATTGGTACCTTCAAAACTTTCCATAATACCGCGCGAATAAATATCATCTCCAACTTTAAATATTGCGGTTGTATCAAACCCGAGATTTGCAAAATTCATTGCGGTATTAACTCCTCCGCCTCCGACTTGTGAGGTAAAGTGTGACATATCAAGTTTTGCACCATAAGGATAACTCATATAACTGGATGCACTGTCATTCCGACACACCGAAACAATATTTGCGGAATCACATTCCACAAATACATCCATCGTAGCGCTGCCAATAGTAAAAACCTTCTCGCCCATAAAAACTCTCTTTCTCAACAAATATGCCCTTTTAAAGGGCACATCAAAAACTAATCTTTTAAACCAATTATATTACTAAGAATCCAATGTTGCAAACGTAGCAGCTTCAGGATATGCAACACCTGCACGGGTAGCAGCTTCGAACATTTTATCCGAAACTTCTGCCAACTTCGGATTCTTTAACAAACGTTCCATATCAGCATCATGATTATCAACTTTTACCATTGATTTTCCTAATGCTTCAGATACCGGAGCAGATGCGTCCTTTTGTTGAGGAGCTTCAGGAGCTTCTTTCTTTGCAGGTTGAGCAGCAGATGCTGACAACTGTAATATAATGTCATTGTTATTTGGTTTTATGTTATTGATTTCACTCATAATGAACCTGTCTTTCTTTTATACTTTCTTCAGTTCTTCCTCTTATATAAAGCAAGAAAAAAAAAATTTTTGCTAGTTTGTATACAAATTGTTACAATTCAAAAAATTACAATTAATATTATCGGAATATTTTTACTATTTGTCAATTAGTAAATTAATCTAAATTTATTTATGTTAGAATAAACATGGGAGTTTTTATATGAATATTTCAAAATACATAGAACACACATTACTAAAACAAGATACCACAGATAGCGATTTAGACAGACTGTTCCAAGAGGCTAAGGAAAATGATTTTCTTGGAGTTTGTATAAATCCATGCTTTGTATCAAAAGCAAAACATGCTCTATTAGGTACAAATATAAAAATTGTTACCGTGATAGGGTTTCCGCTTGGTGCTAACCGTTCTGATGTCAAAGCGTTTGAAGCACAAAAAGCCGTAGAGGACGGTGCGGACGAAATTGACATGGTTTTGAATGTTTCAAAGCTCAAAGATAAAGACTATGAATACGTAAAAAAAGATATAGACACAGTAAGAAAAGCATGCCCTAATAACGTTTTAAAAGTCATACTGGAAACAGATTTATTGACGAAAGATGAAATCAAAAAAGCATGCGAAATTTGTATTGAGGCTAAAGCCGACCTTGTAAAGACATCAACGGGATTTGTTAAAAACGGTGAAGGTGCAAAAGTCGAAGATGTTGAATTGATGCACGATACCGTTTCAAGTCATGGTTTACGGGTAAAAGCATCAGGCGGAATCAGAGATGCCCAAAAAGCACTTGCTTTAATACATGCCGGGGCTGACAGGTTAGGAACAAGCTCGGGAGTAAAAATAGCAGAAGAAATGAGGTATAAATAAAATGTTAAGAGCCGGAATAGTAGGATTACCAAATGTAGGAAAATCAACATTATTCAATGCACTTACGGCATCAA
Organism: uncultured bacterium; assembly: GCA_945910925.1. Lineage (GTDB taxonomy): Bacteria > Cyanobacteriota > Vampirovibrionia > Gastranaerophilales > Gastranaerophilaceae > UMGS1585. Next base: position 7,253 of record CAMDZX010000046.1, read on the forward strand.
AGAATGCTCAGAGTGCAAACTACCCGTTTTGTACAATAGAACCGAACGTTGGAGTGGTAACGGTTCCTGATGAAAGACTGGAAATCCTTGCAAAGTTGTGTAAAACACAAGAAATTATTCCGACTGCTATTGAATTTGTTGATATCGCAGGGCTTGTAAAAGGTGCAAGCAAAGGCGAAGGTCTTGGAAACCAATTCTTGCATAACATAAGAGAAGTTGATGCTATTATTCAGGTTGTAAGATGCTTTGATGACGAAAATACAATCCACGTAGACGGAAAAGTTGATCCAATATCTGATATTGAAGTTATCAATACTGAATTAATTCTTGCTGACTTGGCATCTATCGAAAAACGTCAGGCAAGGATTGTTAAAACAGTTAAATCAGGGGACAAAGAGGCTGTACTTGAAGATAAAGCACTTAAAAAGATTACGGAGCTTCTTTCCGAAGGCTCGTTTATAAGACTTGATGAACATTTTACGGAAGATGAAATCAAGGTACTAAGCAACCTTAACCTCATGTCAGTAAAGCCTGTTATATACTGTGCAAACGTTTCCGAAAACGATATGAAAACAGGGAACGCTTATACTCAAAAAGTCAGCGAGTATGCAAAAGAACACGGTGCAGAAATGGTTATTATTTCCGCAAAAATTGAAGAAGAACTTGTCGAACTCGGTGCAGAGGAGGCAAAAGAATATCTTGCAGATTTGGGAGTTGAGGACAGCGGTATCAACAAAATGATTAAATCAGTTTATAAACTGCTTAATCTCGTAACTTTTATCACGGCAGGAGAAAAAGAAGTGCGTGCCTGGACGATTACGGAAGGAACAAAAGCCCCTCAGGCAGCAGGTGTAATTCATACCGATTTTGAAAAAGGGTTTATAAGAGCAGAAATCACTCCTTACAAAGATTTTAAAGAACTCGGTTCATATACGGCTTGTAAAGAAAAAGGCGTTACAAGGCTTGAAGGTAAAGAATACGTAGTACAAGACGGAGATTTGGTACATTTTAGGTTTAATGTATAAATTTAAGATTATTTCATTCGTTTAAGGTAGGAAGTATTCTAAAAAATCCCGTATAATTTAGTATGTTGATTTAGTATGGAGAATCATTAAATACATAATATGAAACGGGTTGTACTAACATTATTAACATTAGCGATTATATCTTCTTCCACACTTGCGGGACAAATGGAGGATAAGATTTCTTACGCAATAACGCTTTATAAATCCGGCGAATATTCAGAGTGTATAAAAAATTTAAATACAATTATTTCTCAAGACGGTTCATATCCTGTTGCATACTATTATCTTGGATTATGTTATGCAAAGACAAATAACAAAACAAAGGCAATACAAAATTATGATAAAGTTATCTCGATGAATGCGGATAAATCATTAAAATCTATGGCAAAAGCAGCAAAAGACTGTCTTGGCACATCAGGCTTTACCGGACTTGATGCACAATTGTCCATAAGCAAAAATTCTCAGGCGGAAAAATTCATAACCCCTGAAATTAAACGGGAAGAAATACAGGAAACACCGATTGCAGAAACACAAAAGAAACAAACAACAAAACCTGCAAAGTCTGAAAAAATGCCTTCTAATGACGAAATAGGTGCAGCTATTATGACATTGAAAAAAGCAGGATTATGGAATGGTACAATATCTCAACCTCAAGAAAATAACATGCCTGTTGATAATACAAAACAACAACAGGATATGATGGCTAAGATGTATATGCAGCAAATGACACAACAAATGAATAATCCTGCATATCTTATGATGGGAATGAACGGGAATAACAATAATAGCGGAATGAACAGTATGATGAATATGCTTCCGTTTATGTTAAACAATCAAAACGGAAACAGCAGTCCTGCAATGAATCAGCAGTTTTTGCAAACTATGATGATGTCACAGATGATGCCTAATTTGGATTTTTCTTCATCTGACAACAAATAAGAATTTAAATATTAAGAATAAAAAAGGAAAACACATGAACATTACAACAACAAGATTCGGAGAAATTGAGGTCGAAGAAGAATCAATTTTCACTTTCGTAATGCCGATGATAGGGTATGAAGATGAGGATAAGTTTATCATTATCAATCATGGAGAAGATTCACCATTCAAATGGATGCAATCCGTAAAAACTCCGGAATTAGCATTTGTAACCACGTCAGCAATGTATTTTGAATTCGATTATGTAATCGATATTCCTGATTCTGCAGTAGAAAAACTAAAGATAGAATCAACCGATGATATTCTTGTTCTTAACGTAGCGGCAATACCTAACAGCAATCCGCGCGGTACGAGAGTAAATCTTTTAGCGCCAATTATTTTGAATACTGCGCAAAAAACAGGCGGACAAATCATATTGTCCGGCTCAGGATACGATGTAAACTTCCCTCTATTTAAGAATTAAGGATAAAAAAGATGTTAATAATAACGAGAAAAAACGGTCAAAAAATCATGATAAATGATGACATAGAAATCACGGTTGTCGAGTCCAGAAACGGAGCTTGTAAACTTGCGATTCAAGCACCTAAAAGCTTTAAAATTTATCGTGAAGAAATATATGTTCAAATCAAACTTGCAAACCTTATGGGACAAGAAGCTTCGCCTGCATTACTTGATAAGGCATCAGAGCTGCTTGCTAATAAAAACAATGTTAAAATTAATACACAAGTTAAAACAACTGATGCCGACGATGAAATTATCGTTAAAGAATCACTTAAGAAAACAGGTAAAACAAGAGTATTCGTAAAGAAACAAAATAATAATGATAAATTATGATATAGCAAAAAAAACACTTGAAGCAGGTAAAACTGATTATATAGATTTTTTTAAAGACAACGGCAATATTCTGGAATACGGATATTGCCTGCTTCTTAGAGGAGATTTAAAGAAAGCAAAAGAAGTTTTGCAAACAATTGAATCAACAAGAGCAGATTGGGCAGTCAAATTAATACAATTTATGAAAGGGTATGTTGAAGTTCTGCCCACATATTTCCAAATAAGAAATTTTTTGGAAATAGATATCAATTTACTTTTATTAGCCAAACAGACTGATGCTATTTCATACATTTTGGGCGGTGCAGATATTCTGTACTCCGTAAATTGCGAATCATACAAATATATTGCAAGAGTAATGATGAATAACGGCTATTTTGATATTGCAAAAACATATCTTGATAAAGCTCGTGAGCGAACATTTAATGACCCTGAACTCCATTTTATGTATTGTCAGCACCACATCAGAAATCAAGAGTTTGATAAAGCCTTAAAATCAATCGAGGAATGTCTGAATATACTTCCTGAATATTACCCTGCTGTTAAGATAAAAGAGGCTTTGCTAAAAGAATAAATTTGTGTTAATATTAACACAGACCGTGCTCCACGGGAACATAGCGGACTTCTCGACCCGAACGCTTAGCGGGGTGCAGGGCCTACTGTGAGGCTTGTAGGAGTGCTATCCAAGGGGTTTGGTATTGATGATAACTCAATATATGATGGCGTAATCTGTCGAACCGTGTCAGGGTGGAAACACAGCAGCACTAAGGCAACCTTTACGGGTGTTGTATCATTGAGGGGGAGATATCGGATTCTAAAGAAGTATTGTTACTCGCCGATAGGTAGTGGCACGGTTTTTATAAAATTTAAGGAGTGCTTGTGAGAAAACTTATTGCGTTGATACTGGGTTGCGTTATATCTGCATATTTATGTAAATATTGGGGAATAATATCCTTGAATATTAATCCAACCTTAGCGTACGTTTTGATGGTGTATGTTGTTGCGATGGGAGTTATCCATTTAGGCGGAATTTCTCTAAAAATTCTTGCGGCACTGTTTGTTTTTATTGAACCTATTGCTGATAAATACTGTTATTGGTACGAAAATACCAAGTTTTACGCTTGGCTTCACCGAAACGATAAACATAAATATTAAGACATGTAACATAAATTTAAGAGCATGAAATTATGATTTTTCAAAATACTTTATTTATATGTAAAGATGAGAGGACGTAATATATGGCACTTGGATTTACTTCACATTACAAACAAGGTGAACAAGCTTTTGGTTCATTAACCCAATCTGCATATATTCCTGACACCGAAGCTACAGGAACTGTTGCATCTTCGCACTCAGGTATTATAGTAGGGCAGAATGCGGCTTTCTTTAATAAAAATATAAACTATGACAGTTGTGATTTTTCTTCACCTGTTGTTATTGATTATACACAATACGCATCAATTGCAGAGGGTGGCGGTTCTGTTGAAACTGCCGGTTCTATTGCAAGCGTCGGCTCCGGAAGTTTTTCCGGCGGCAGCGTTGCCTCTTTCTCGGCAGGCGGTGCTGTTTCCTTCTCCGGTGGA
>CAMDZX010000047.1 GCA_945910925.1 uncultured bacterium
ATCTTTTATATTAACGGCCGGCACTCCCAAGTACCCGAACATTAGAAACGCGGTATTTATACATGCTGTATTTTCAAGATACTTTGTTTCTTGTGTTGGAGTATCCGGCTGATTTTCTTTGTTTGTATGTTGTGGTCTGTTTTGGAAATCAAACAGTTTTTCAAGTTTTTCCAAGACAACCTGATTGTCGAAATCCCCAACAACAATAGTTGTCATATTATTTGGAGAATAGAATGTTCTATAATAATCCATTATTTCAGATTGCGGAACTTGAGAAATTATTTCAGGAGTTCCTATAACATCACGTCTATACGGGTGGTTTGTATACATAGCTTTGTTACAAGCATTGTATACTTTTGTCCAAGGTTGGTCTTTTCGCATGCGAATTTCTTCAATCACAACATGGCGTTCGCGCTTATCCGTAACATTTTTATCGTTCATATCAAACGGGGCACCGATTTCTTCCGGCGGAAGCACAGGATCTATCATCATATCAGCATGTAATTCCAGAGCCTGATAAAAATCTTTGTTATCTTCCCCTTTTGGAAGTGTTACATAGTAAAATGTATAATCTTTCCACGTAGCAGCATTAACAATAGCTCCTTTTGATTCAAGAATTCTATCGAACTCACCGGCTTTATGCTTGTGTGTCCCTTTGAACATAAGGTGTTCCAAGAAATGAGAGATTCCGTTATTCTTATCCGTTTCGTTTATGGAACCTGTTTTGACCCAAGTGCTTATATTAACAAGACCGCCTTCTTTATGTGCCAAAACTATTTTATGCCCGTTGTCACGTTCATATACCTCAACTTCTTTTGTCAAAAACGGATATTTTACAGATGTCTTTTTCATAACTTACCTCTCTGAAAATATTATACCCGAAAATATCTGTTTAGTATACTTATTTAAACAAAGAAATAAAAAGTAGAAATTATAATCTTTATTAATTAGTACACTTGTGCAGATTTTTGTATACCTATATTTACATATTCAACAAAAAGTGAAATAATGTATATGTTCAATCACAAAAGAAGGAGTGTTTTATGGGACTTTTTATAGAAGATGTTCATGCAAGACAGATACTTGATTCAAGAGGCTTTCCTACCGTTGAAGCAGATATTCGGCTTTCAAACGGTGCCGTAGGACGTGCTGCCGTTCCATCGGGTGCATCTACAGGAGTATATGAAGCGCTTGAACTCAGGGACGGAAACCAATTCGATTATATGGGCAAAGGTGTTTCAAAAGCTGTTGACAACATCAATATAATAATAGCTCCCGAAATGATAGGTGAGAACCCTGCACATCAACAAGAACTTGATGCTTTAATGTTAAGTCTTGACGGTACGGACAACAAATCAAAACTTGGAGCAAATGCCGTTTTAGCCGTGTCAATGGCTCTTGCACGTGCTGCGGCACTGGGATATAAAATGCCGTTATACAGATATCTTGGCGGGGTAGAAGCCCGAGTTATGCCGACTCCGATGATGAATATTTTAAACGGCGGAGTACACGCCGATAACAATCTTGATTTTCAGGAATTTATGATATCTCCTGTTGGTGCAAAAAGCTTTAAAGGTGCGTTAAAAATAGGTGCGGAAGTATTTCATTCGCTGAAATCAATATTAAAATCAAAAGGACTTTCAATTTCAGTCGGAGATGAAGGCGGTTTTGCACCGTCGCTAAAGTCAAATGATGAAGGTATAGAGTTAATAATGGAAGCAATATCAAAAGCAGGTTATACTTTTGATGATGTAAAAATATGTATCGACGTCGCTTCCTCAGAGTTTTATGAAGATAAAAAATACAACTTGAATGGCGGAAATAAAAAGCTTTCTCGAGAAGAAATGGTTGACTATCTGGAAAGTTGGGTTGATAAATATCCTGTCATATCAATAGAAGACGGTATGGCTGAGGATGATTGGAAGGGATGGAAACTCTTGACCGAACGACTCGGGAATAAGTGTCAGCTTGTCGGAGATGATTTGTTTGTAACAAATACAAAACGTATTGCGGAAGGTATAGGTAAAAATGTTGCAAACTCCGTATTAATAAAACTCAATCAGATAGGAACACTTACCGAGACAATGGCAGCTATTGAGATGGCTAAAAAGGCAGGATATACTGCAATCGTATCCCATCGCTCAGGCGAAACCGAAGATACATTTATTGCGGATTTGGCAGTTGCAACAAATTGCGGACTGATAAAAACAGGTTCTCTATCAAGAACAGACAGACTGGCAAAATACAATCAGCTTTTAAGGATTGAGGAAGAACTTGGTTCTGCTGCTATATATAACGGACTAAAATCATTCAATATTCCTAATTAACGGCTTGTTGACAATCAATCGCCTTTATAATATCCTTTATCTTGTGGGTTACTGTACGTAGCTTGCAGTGTGTTAGATAGGTTAATCGTTTTTAAAACCTCAAAAGGGTTACGATTCCTTAAAAAGAAAGGATACGAATATGTATGCAATAGTCGAAACAGGTGGCAAACAATATCAAGTAGAAGAAGGTCGTTACGTTGACGTTGAATTATTGGAAGGTCAAGCAGATTCTTCTGTTGTTTTTGATAAAGTTGTTATGATTGTAAACGGCAAGAAGTCAAAAGTAGGTCAACCTTATGTAGCAAACGCAAAAGCAGAAGGTACAATTGTAAAACACGATAAAGCAAAAAAAGTTATCGTTTACAAACAAAGACCTAAAAAAGGTTACAGAGTAAAACGTGGTCACAGACAAGAGTTTACAAGAGTAATGATTAACAAAATCAGAACAACCGCTTCTAAAAAGGCTGCAGAAACTGCAACAGAAGAAGCATAAGGTATTAGAATTTATTAATTACAAAGGAGAATAACAATGGCACATAAGAAAGGTATGGGATCTACCCGTAACGGTCGTGATTCGGAAGCGAAGCGTTTAGGCGTTAAGAAATTCGGCGGTGAAATGGTAAAAGCCGGAAATATTATAGTCAGACAACGTGGAACAAAAGTTCATCCGGGTAACAATGTAGGTATCGGTTCTGATGATACTTTATTTGCATTGATTGACGGGCAGGTTAAGTTTGAATCTCACAGACGTGACAGAAAACAAGTTAGTGTATACGCTGTGTAGTTTTAAGTCGAATTAACACAAAAAAGAGAACTCTTTTCAGGGTTCTCTTTTTTATTACCGCAATAGCCTAGTCTGATTTACTATTGCAAAATTACCCTTCTGATATTATGATTTTTAGAAAGGGAGATATTTTTTATATGAAAAAGAAACTTTCTATCGGCTTAATTGCTCTGATAGGGCTTATTACGACAATCAAGCTTGCAATTATATATTATGAATCCAATTTTAATCCTTACGCGTTATCGAGTTTTTGTTCAATAAACGATTTTATAGATTGTGACGGAATTGCACAAACAACCTCATCTCAATTCTTGGGAATTCCTCTTGCGTACTGGGGAATGGGATTTTATTTATTTGTTTTAATGCTACTTTTTGTTGATTATATAAAACAAATAAAATTTTTAGATTTTTTATCGGTATTTAAACGCCCAATGAGTTATATTTCCGCACTTGGCGGAATCTCATTTATTGTTTCCGTATTTCTGGCTGTTAAAAGTATTTTTATTTTGCATAAGGTATGTATCTTGTGTTTCTTTACATACATACTTAATACATTTATTGCATTAATTGCGACGGATTTTGATAATGGCGGATTCTTAAAATCATTTAAAGACTCTTTTGAGGATTTTATATCAGGAGTAAAAGAATACACGGTACATTTTATTGTAGCAGTTCTTGTTGCGGTTTCTTTTTTAACATACACAACTCTGGCAAATCCTTTCACACCGCAGGTTAAGAAAATGAATTCCATAAAATCATACTTAAAAATGACAACAAATCCGTATTCTGTCAGCGGAAACCGCTTGGGAGATATAAACGCACCCGTAAAAGTTGAGTTATATTCGGATTATGCCTGTCCGATGTGTTTTGCATACAATATTATGATACATAAAGCAGTCAAAGAACTAGGGAATGTATACGTCGAATCTTACAATCTGCCATTGGATAAGGAATGCAACAAATACTTAATAAAACAGGTTCACAAAGGGGCTTGCAGGTACGCAAAATACGCAGTTGCCGCAAAAAATCAGGGTAAATATTGGGATATGTCGACATTAATCTTTGAACATCATCCTAAAAATGATGAAGAAGCAATCAGACTTGCTCAAAAAATTGGCTTGGATATCGAGCAATTTAAACGAGATATAAATTCTAAAGAAACCATGAAAAAGATACAAGCGGATATTGATTATGCCGTCAACAATGGAGTTTTAGGCACTCCTACAATAGTGGTTCACGGAAAAAGATATGCCGGAATAAAACCGTATTATGAATTAAAGGAAATATTAAAAAATAATGACTGATGAAAACAAAATATTATTACATGCCTGTTGTGGAATATGTTCGGGAGAACCGATTTCACAACTTAAGGCTATGGGATACACGCCGATTGTTTATTTCTGTAACCCGAATCTAAGTTCAAAAGATGAATTTGACAAAAGACTTGAGGCACAAAAGAGAGTTTGTGAATATCACGATGTGGAATTAATTGTTGAACCATATTCTCCGAGTGAATTTATTAATGTGGTTCAAGGGTTTGAGTCAGAGCCTGAGGGCGGTAAACGTTGTACATTGTGTTTTAAATTGCGCCTGTTAAAAACAGCGTACAAAGCAAAAAGTTTGAATATAAGGTACTTTACAACCTCACTTGTTATCAGTCCGCATAAAAATTTTCAATTAATTACATCAATCGGACAGGATATTGCCGCTCATATTGATGAGTTGGAATACATTGCCATTGACTTTAAGAAAAAGGACGGGTTTTTGAAAACAAACAAACTTTCAAAGGAACTAAACCTTTACAGACAGAATTTCTGCGGCTGCAAATTTAGCATAAGAGGATAATTTATGCAGCAGCTTTATTCCCGTCAAGTTTTGCGAGTAATGAATAAATTGTTGCAGTTGGAATCATAGTTGTTGCAATATCAGGCTTCATAATCTTAATAACTTCAGTAACTATTTTATATTCTTCAGGCGTTATTTTAGATTTGAGTTCTGTCAATTCTGCTTCAAGAATTTTAACTGTTTTTGCTAATTTTGTATCTTGAGGATTATTAATCATTTGAGTATATTTTTCGTAATAATCCAATCCTTTTGTTTTGTATTCAATAACAGCTTTAGCCTTTCTTATAGCTTCTGTCAGTCTTGCTTCTTCTGCAGCATCAATATTTCCGCTTGATTTTATTTCATTTAATTTCGCAGTTAGTTTTTCAATAAGGAAGTTGTTACCGTTTTTCTGAGCAAGAACTTCTTCAGGTGAGAACTGGTATTGATTGAAGGCCCCATCACTTGCAAACATTCCTCCAATTCCTGAAATTCTTCCGTTACCTTCTATTGTCGTAATATTATCAACAAGAGATTTTTCAGCTTGTGCAAGTTGTTCGCCGGATATTTCGGGTACACTTATTGTTCCTTTATTAATTTTTACATCTCTGAAAATGTTGTATCTAACATTATGTGAGCATGAATATTCCGCTAAAGTATTTAGAGCTTCTTCAGGAGAAGAATATTGAGAAACAAATTCAGGATTTTTATCAAGGACTTTTTGTAATTTATCCAAGAATGGTTGAACTTTTTGTTTTGATTCTGCAAAATTATCAACTGAAAGTTTAAATTTTAAACTTCTACAATTACCAACGTAATCTGATAGCCCGGTTATACACTCATCTGTATATAAATTGTCGGATGCAAATTGGGCAAAATCTTGTTTCATCTTTGGTGACATTTTAGGTGGTTTCATCATGTTCGCTCCAAAGATATTTGCTTTAACCACAATTTGTTCACTTTCACCATTCTTAATTCTTGAAAGTAATTCTTCTTTAACAATTTGATTTGCACGTTCTTGAGGGATGCCTGCTCTTAATAACGCTTCTTTGCAGTGAGTTGCTTCGTGCATAACAACATCTTCCAATTCAAAGATTCCGGCTTTGTATGCATCCGGATTTATTTCCAAATTATGCTGATTTTGTGAATAACTTCCACCATGCTTTTCTGCACCTTTTTTTAGCTCTAAATTCGGACGTTGTTCTTTTGGCACACCAAGTTTGTCAAACGCTTCATCATATAAGGCTGTAACTTCTTGTTTTATTTCTTCATCGCTCAATGCGGCACGTCTTATTCCTTCCGAAGTTTTTTTGAACTCCTCAGGGGTCATTTTCCTTACTTTTCTTTTTCTTGTTATTTCTTTTTCTTCTATAATATTTCTTTTACCCTTAAAACATTCAACAAGTTCATTAAATCTGGTTTTGACTGATGTCGGTTTAAACTGTTCAAAACTTGCTTTTAGACCTTTTTTAGAAGTTACAAGAGATATTGTATCTTTCAGAGCTTTGAAGAACCCGCCTTTATTAACATTTTGTGCAATTTCTGTTCTTTGAGCGTGTGTTAATGATTTTACGTTTAACTCTTTCATCAGTTTTGCTTCATTTGCAATTTTGGCAGATTGTTTAACTCCAAGCAAACTCAAAGCGGCACCAATAACACCTTGCCCTATTTTATCAAATGATTTTTCTGCATTATCATATTCACCGTTTTTATAGTTCTTTGCAGCTTCATATACACCTTTTCCGGCTTGATATACACTTGCGGCGCCAAAACCTATTGCAAGTAACGGGCCTAATACAGGAACAAGAGAGGTAGCTGCAGCAGTAGCAGCTACGATTCCAATCGTTGCAAGCGGATGCTTGAACATCATGGTAATCGGGCTTATTAAACCTTTACCAAAGTTTTTTGCTGCTTGAGAAAAATCAAATTTACCGTTGTTTGATTTATCGTTATTAATATTTTTATTATTTATATATTCGAATGAATCTTCAATATCTTCTATGTATGGGGACGATATGTTCTCTGTGTATTCGTTTTCAAAACCTTTAAAACGTACCGTATCTAACTTTCTGACATTTGAAACTAAATTTAGCATACAATTCCTCCACACACACTTTTAATCTTATATTAGTTTAAAGTGTTTTTTTATTAATTTTTTGCTAATTTGAATAAAAATATTACATTATTTTTACAATTTATAACTTATTTACCGATAACTATTTTTCTTGTTTAATATAGTTATAAAATAGGAGACAATTATGGAATGTAAAAAAGAAGAGAATAAAATAGGATGTACTTGTACAGCTACAACCTGTTCAAACAGAGGAATTTGTTGTGATTGTGTAAGGTACCACAGAGAGAACGGTGAAATCCCGGGATGCTTTTTTACTTCTGCCAGTGAAAGAACTTGGGACAGAAGTATAGAAAACTTTGTTAAAACTATGGCAAAAAAGTATAATATCAGCTTATAAATAAGAAAGGGGGCCTTTATGAAAATATGTATTGAAGGCAATATAAAGGATAAAGAATGTGATATTCTTGTTGTAAACCAATTTCAGGGAGAAAAAACTTCTCAGGAAATCGCAAATAAGTATGCGATAGAAGAAGACCATTTCGAAGGGAAATATGGTCAGACCTACATACTTCCAACCTACGGCAAACAACCTGCAAGAAAAATTCTTGTAATTGGAATGGGTAAAAAAGAAGAATTTAACCAAGACAAATTTAGAATTGCAATATACAAATCAATCAAAAAAGCAATGCAAATGGAAGCAAAAAGAGTTGCTTTTGAAATCTCGGGTGTAAATTTTGATTGGGCGGAACAATTTGCATACGGATGTCACATTGCGGATTATACTTTTGATAAATACAAAACAAAAAAAGATAAAAAAGTTGAAGAAATTTACGTCAACTGCACAGAGGCATTACTTCGCAAGGCTGAATTGGTTTGTGAAGGTATGAAACTTACAAGAGATTTGGCAAACGAACCTGCTGCATACGCAACTCCTTCTAAACTTGCAGAAATTGCTCAATCCTTTGGGCTTGAAACAAAAATCTACGAAAAAGAAGATTGCGAGAAAATGGGAATGGGTGCATATCTTGCAGTTGCTAAAGGTTCTGCACAGCCACCTAAATTCATTCATATGAAATATTCCGTACCTAATCCTTCTAAAAAAATAGCAATAATCGGTAAAGGTATTACGTTTGATAGCGGTGGTTTGGATATTAAACCTGCATCATCAATGCTTACAATGCGTGATGATATGTCGGGGGCAGCTTGTGTACTCGGCATAATGAGTAAAATAAAAGAACTTGCACCTAATGTCGAAGTGCACGGGATTATTGCGGCATGCGAAAACATGCCGGGGTGTTCTGCATATAAGCCGGGAGATATCCTGACCGCTAAAAACGGAAAAACGATAGAAGTAGATAATACGGATGCAGAAGGCAGATTGACTCTTGCTGATGCGCTTTGCTATGCTTCTGAATTAGGTGTAGATGAAGTTATAGACATTGCAACTCTGACAGGGGCTTGTATGGTCGCATTAGGTTCTGTTGCTGCAGGTATCGTCGGAAATAACGATGAATTTGTTCACTCCGTTATCGAAAGTGCAAAAGAAGTCGGCGAAAGATATTGGGAGCTTCCAATGTTTGAAGAATACAAAGAGTCTTTAAAAAGTGATGTCGCCGATATGCAAAATACCGGCTCACGTTGGGGTGGTGCATCTACAGCAGGCTTATTCCTGAAAGAATTTGTTAAAGATGTCAAATGGGCGCATATCGATATCGCAGGCGTTGCATTCCACGACAAGCCTATCAACGAGTTTATCAAAGGTTCTGCCGGTGCAGGCGTAAGAGCTCTTGCAAAATATATTACAAAATAACATTAACCAAAGTAATAATGTAGTAAAAACCGGAGTCTGTGCTCCGGTTTTTATTTATGCGTTAAATGTTTTGTAACTTCTTTCAATATTCTTTTTGACTAAATCTTTTATGGTGTCATATTCGGTTTTTAAAGCGTTTCTTTCGTTTTCTATTCTTGCAAGCCTTAAATCAAGCTGCTTATCTTTTTGGTCAATATTGTCCATCCTGTTTTCGTATTCGGCTTCTGCTCTTGATATTCGTAAATCATCGGAGGTTTGTGAAATATTTGTATCACACGCGGCATTTGTTTGAGCAAAGATATTAACTTTTGTGCCTTCAACGTTATCTTGAACGGCCTGCATTGAATTAATAATAGCAGTTCCGCTTTCTATTTGTTTCTTTATCCATTCTCTGTCATTTGCATTAGAGTTTGATATTGCTATAAATCCGTGTCCGTTACTTACTTTACCTTCATTATCGGTATATCCAGTTAATTGGTAATATACGGCAGTCCAATAATTTGAATATCCGTCCCTTGCAAGTTCAGCTTTTGCTTCATCTCCTGTAAGACCTTTTGAAGCGTATACGTATTTAGATGCTACAATTTCAAGGAACTTATCCAAGCTTTCAGGAATTTTTCCGTTCATTCCGCTTATTATTGAATCCGGAAGATAAATATCATCAGATACCGAATTTGTAAGTATGTACATAGGGTGATCAGGTTGGTTTGCAGAGGCAACCATTGCATTGTATGTAAGGTCAACCTTATCAATTTGCCCCCCTGTGATTACCTTAAGTTGGTATTTTGATGCATTAATACCTTGACAGTATTCCTCATATGCCATATTTGAGTCGTGCGCCAGTGACAATTTTGCATTCTCAATTGTCTGTGCTTGATATTCTAAATCATGTATTCTGGCAGTAATAGACAAAAACCTTGCCTGTGACGCTGACATACCCATAATCGGATTCTCCTAAATTCTTGTTCCCTTATTCTGTGTTACGGCATTTGTTTGTTAAAACTTTAGTTTTTTTACAATTTAATTTACAAAACTTAACAAAATGATAAATTTAGGCAATTTTGAAAAAGAAAAAAACTTTATATAGATACGGGGAATTAATTAGAGGAAATTTAAAATGAGTAATTTTAAAATTACTGCGAATAATTTGAAAGATATTGCCCAATTGATTGACTCTCAAAGAGGTAATAACAATGGTAAACTTGATACTCAAGAAGAATATTCTCTTTTTGCTCAAGACCTTGAAAAAAGAGGATATAAACCTCAAAATTATAGCGGGTCTGTAAAAGATTTGGTAAATGAATATATTACAAACCCTGAAAAAATTGCGGCACAATTTGCACAAAACGGAATTAATGATAATAATAGAGAAAAACATGTATTGTTTAAATTCTTAAATCCTGATTTTAAAGATTCAGGCAGAAAATATACCGACAAAGAAATTGATAATATTGTTGATGATGCATATGATTCAGTTACAGGTTGGTCATTCTTACATATTGGAACAAAAGAAAACAAATTAGAAAAAACTGTTGGTAGAATAAATAAAGATAATGTTTTACAAGTCCTGGATAGATATAAAGAAAAACATAAAGAATCATTGGCTAATGCAATTGATGATGATACATCAGGAACCTTCCAAGATGAACTTGGCTCAGCAGTTATAAAAGCGCTGCTTGAAAAGGCTCATGAAGCAGGAGTTGATGTTTCTTCTATCGTAGCACCGGATCCTGCAACTACGGGACAAGAAATGAAATATGTCGTCGTAAATGTGAAAGGTGTAAAGAGCGGTGAATCTGCAACAGCTGATGATGTTTTTGAAAAAGTTGTTGATGCTCTTCAAGAAAAGATAAAACTTGGTGCAGCTATTGTAGCAGGCGATGAAGATGCAATAAAAGAAAATAAAACCGATGCCTTGTTAATGTTTGCAGGTCGAGCAGATAGTGATAAAAACGGTCAGTTACAAGGTGAAGAAGTAATTAATTTTAAACGACTCTGTGCAGGAGTAGGTATAGTTGTTAATGATATACTTGCAGCAATGAAGGGTAAAAACGAAAATAACTATACCGAAGAAGAACACGCAATCAAAAATATATTCTCTGAAGCAGGCTATGGTGCTGCTTATACTCAGCAATCAAACACTAATGCACAAGTAAATAGTATTGAAACAGCAATCTCAGACGATGATGAAGGGACTCTGGATAATATTGTTAATTCAAATAATATAAACTCAGGTAATGTTGAAGATATTTTATCAAAAATTGATGATGAATATGAAGAAACTAAAACAACTTCTCCTGACCCAGAAAGATCATATGTACAATCATATACTTATAAGACATCTACACTAAGAAAACTTGTTGAAAAAGACTCTAAATATGCGGCAGTTATTATACAAGCATTGGTTGATAAAGCTGATGAAAACGGAGTTGATTATGATGATATAATTAAGGCAAATAACGGAAGCTTTGTTACAGCATATGCATTTGCTAAAACAGGCGAAGATGCAACAAAATCTAAATACGCATACGAAGTAATTTCAAAACTTCGTGAAAGAATTGCCGAAGAAAGCAACCAAGAAAGGATTACCGAATTGATGGTATAATTCAAATCCTTTAAACAAATTTTGTAACTCCTAAAGGAGAAAACTCTCTAGACTCAAAAGATTTAAAAATTTAAGTGTTTAGCCCTGAATATAACAGGGCTTTTTTTTATTTTTTATGTATTAATAATAAATAACAAAGATATTTTCTTATCAGGGCTTATGCAGCCCCGAACCCTGCACTTACATTCTTTTTCTTT
>CAMDZX010000048.1 GCA_945910925.1 uncultured bacterium
TAACAGTATTGAAGGCTGCGGATATTGTTATCTCAAGAGCAGGTTCTCTGAGTCTTTCGGAAATATTTGCTTCCGATGTCGCCCCTGTTCTTATTCCGTATCCTCATGCTGCATCCGACCACCAAAGACAGAATGCAAAATTCGTTGAGGAAAAAGGTGCTTGTATTTATTTAGAGGATTCGGAAACTAATCCTAATACATTAAAGGCAGTTATAAACAATCTTTTAGAGGATGAAGAACTTCAAACGAAATTGAGAGAAAATGCTTCTAAACTCGCACAGTTTGATGCTTTGAAAAATATAGTTGAACAATTTGTTGAGGTAAACGGATAGGTGCAAAACGGTCAAATTCTTAAAATTCATTCTGATTTTTATTATGTTGTATCTGACAACGAAAAGTTTGAATTAAAACTGAGAGAAGTTTTGAAAAAACAACAAAAAAAAATCTGTGTCGGAGATTATGTAGAATTTGAAAACGGTTACATTGTTAAGCTTTTGCCTCGCAAAAATTTTATACCACGTCCTTCCGTGTCAAACGTTGACCAAATAGTAATTGTTTCAGCAATAGAAGAACCTCATCTTGATTTTCATCAACTGGACAGATATATTGCGTTTGGAGAATTTTGTAACATTGATATAAAACTTTGTTTCAACAAAAACGACTTGACCAGAAGTGATGAAATTATTGAAAAAGTTTTTTCGATATATGAACCTATGGGTTATGACATAATTTTTACATCAGCGTTGGAAAAACTCGGTATAGAAGATTTTAAAGAAATAATGGAGGGTAAAACTTCGGTTCTTTGCGGCTCGTCAGGTGTCGGGAAATCAAGTCTTTTGAATGCACTTAATCCTGATTTTCAATTGAGAACAAAAACAATAAGCGAAAAAACAGGACGCGGGACTCACACAACCAGACATTGTGAAATTATGAATATTTCCGAGAATACACGTATAATTGATACTCCGGGTTTCAGTAATCTTAAATTTGATTTTCTTCTTCCGTGGGAAGTTGGGAAATTATTTAGAGAAATGCGTCCGTTTTTGGGACAATGTAAATTCCAGAACTGTGTTCATATTTCCGAATCGGATTGTGCTGTAAGAGAACATGTTAAAGGCTCTCGTTATGAAAGTTATAAAGAATTTGTCGAGGAGGCAAAAGAATACAAAGAACGTATTAAGTACGAAGGCAAGAAAAAAGAAACTTTTGAAAAACAAAACAATAACAAATCTGCCGTAAAAATAAGCGCTCAAAAACGTCAGGGTTCGAGACGCACGCTAAAACAAAAAATTAATACGGACATTACGTTATACAATGAAAAGGATGAAATAAATGAATAATCTAATAGAGAAAGTTAATCAAAAATTAGAAGAATATATGGATATCAGATATCCTGAAAGTATATTTAATTCAATGAAATACACGGTTACACTTCCGGGTAAGCGTTTACGTCCCGTTATGTGTTTAGAGGCTTGTCGTATTTTTGGCGGGAATATTGAGGATGCAATGCCAGTCGCCTGTGCAATAGAAATGCTTCACGCACAGAGTCTTATCCATGATGATTTACCTTGTATGGACAATGATGATTTCAGAAGGGGAAAACTGTCTAATCATAAGGTATTTGGCGAAGCCATTGCAACGCTTGCAGGTGATGCTCTTTTGTCGTACGGCCCTCAGTTGATTATTGAAAAATCCGTTAATCTTCCGCCTGAGAGATTGCTGAAAGTTTTGAGAGAATATACAAAAATTGCAGGTGCATACGGTTTAATAGCAGGTCAGGTGGTGGATATAGAAAGTGAAGGCGATGAATCCGTTAAAAACGCTGAAACATTAGAGTTTATCCATACACATAAAACTGCGGATTTATTCAGATTAGCATTAAAATCCGGCGCAATTATTGCAGGGGCAACTGATACTGAAATTAAAGAAATGGACGATTTGGCCCAAAAATTCGGTATTGCATTCCAGATTTACGATGATATTTTAGATGAAATTTCGACATTTGAAGATTTGGGTAAAACTATCGGAAAAGACAAAGCAAGCGGAAAATTGACTTATGTATCTCTGTATGGTTTGGAAGATTCCAAGAAAAAGTTAAATTCGCTTTTTGCAGAAATTTATGATATAATCGACAAGTATCATTCTGAAATATTGAAAAATATTGTAAAACAAATGGAATTAAAAATAGCAAAATAGAGGAATTGTGAATGAATATTGAAAATTGGGTAAATACAGGATATGAAGTTCTATTTATCAGTTTAACGGTACCTGTGATTGCTCAAATTATTAAATTCTTTTTACACTTGTTGATGGATAGAAAAGTAGATTTTAGATTGTTTACAACAACAGGAGGAATGCCAAGCGCACATTCGGCTTGTGTGGTTGGGTTATCAACAACCGTAGGTTTGCTCAGAGGGTTTGATTCCGTTGAGTTTGCAATAGCAATGGGTCAGGCATTGGTTGTAATGTATGATGCAGCAGGACTAAGACGTGCTGCAGGGCGTCAGGCAGCTTGCTTGAATAAAATTCTTGATGATTTTTATAAACACGAAATACAGGCAATAGGCGGGAAATTAAAAGAACTTCTCGGTCACACTCCTATTCAGGTTTTCTGGGGTGCTGTATTAGGGTTTGTTTACGCGTATTATATGCACCAATATTTGTTGAGCAAGATATAAGAATATCTATTTAGTACGCGGTTTCAGCAAATAAGTTTGAGTGCTAATGTCACTTCCGGGTGATATGTACCAGCCGACATTTGTTCCGTCGCTTCCGTTATAGTACTTGCCGACAAATTTATGTTCTTGTATATGTGGACTTTTAGGATTATTGCAATAAAATGTTTTTACAACATTATATCGTT
Organism: uncultured bacterium; assembly: GCA_945910925.1. Taxonomy (GTDB): domain Bacteria; phylum Cyanobacteriota; class Vampirovibrionia; order Gastranaerophilales; family Gastranaerophilaceae; genus UMGS1585. Next base: position 2,864 of record CAMDZX010000048.1, read on the forward strand.
TCAGGTAATCATCTTTTATTGGTGTTGCATGAACGACTTCAAAAGTATCTTTAGTTCTACGATTTTTACAAATAAATTTTTGGACAACACCATCTTTATCCAATAGTGTTCTCACACCTTCTTTTCCGAAGAAAGAATTACCCTTACGAAGAACAGAACCGTCCGAATGGACATTTCCTATTTGTCTTCCATATTTTATAAAATCCATTATTTTGCTCATACAAACCACCTTTCATATCTGTATTTCCACACGATATAAAAGTTCTCTAAAAAAAATATTTGATAAGTATGTTTACAAATATTAATAATTATTCAACAGTAACGGATTTTGCAAGGTTTCTTGGCTGGTCTACATCTTTACCTAAAAATTCTGCAATATAATATGCTATTAATTGAAGCGGTATTATAGAAATTATCGGTGATAAATACTCATCCGTTTCAGGTATTCTAATAATACTTTCAAACAACTCATCAAGTTTTTCATCTGTTGAATTGGTTAATGCAATCATCCTTGCATTTCTTGCCTTAGCTTCTTCACTATTTGATAAAATCTTATCGTAAACCATACCCTTCATCATTATTGATAATACAGGCATGGATTCATCAAGCATAGCAATCGGGCCATGTTTAAGTTCACCCGCAGGATAACCCGTTGCATTAATATAACTGATTTCTTTAAGCTTTAATGCACCTTCCAGAGCCGTTGCATAGTTTATACCACGAGCAACAAACACAAAATTCTTAAAGTTTGCATATTTTTTTGCAATCAGTTGAATATCTTTTTTATGGTCAAGAATTTCTTCCGCTTTCTCAGGAAGTCTTATTAAACCGTTCTTTAATTCGGAAAGTTGTTCTTTTGATATTGAGCCTTTAATCTCTGCAATATACAAAGCTAAAAGATAGAATGATATTAACTGTGCCATATATGATTTTGTTGCGGCAACAGAAACTTCTATACCTGCATTTACGGGAATCAAACTATCTGCCTCACGTGCCATTGTAGAATCAGGACGGTTTGTAATAATCAAAATATGCGAACCTAAATTTTTCGATTGTTTAACAGCAGTAATTGTATCTGCTGTTTCACCTGATTGTGATACTCCGATTACAAGAGTTTTTTCGTTGGTAATTGTTCTTCTGTAAATAAATTCGCTTGAAGGTTCAACATCAACTGAAATTCCGCAAAAATCTTCCAAAATATACTTACCTACCATAGCTGCATGCAAAGATGTTCCGCAAGCAACAATTTGAATTCTGTCAAGATTTTTCAATGTATTATAATCAAGTTTAACTTCATCAAGATTTATAGGTTTATCATCTCCCAGAACTTTTCCTGAAAGAAGGTTTCTGATAATACTCGGCTGCTCATGAATTTCTTTGAGCATAAAGTGTTTATAACCCATTTTGCTAAGTGCAACCGATTCCCAAGGTAAACGCTCTACTTGAACAGGAAGTTCAACACTAAAGCGATTTATGAGTTTTATCGACTCGGGAGTAAGCGTAACTATCTGATCTTCATCAAGATACAAAGCATCTTTGGTATAGTCAATGATTGCAGGAACATCTGATGCAACGTAATATTCACCCTTTCCTATACCCACAAGCAAAGGTGCGTTTCTTTTTGTTGCAACTATTGTATCAGGTACATCCTGATGAATAACACAGATTGCATAAGCACCTTGAACCAATCTTGATGCCATTCTTACGGCTTCCGTAAGGTTGTTTACTTTTTTGTATTCACGTTCTATTAAATGTGCGAAAACTTCTGTATCTGTTTGAGAAACAAACTTGCATCCTTCACTTTCCAGCTCCTGTCTGAGTTCTTTAAAATTTTCTATAATACCGTTGTGAACGATAGCAAGTTTCCCGTCTTGAGAAGTATGCGGATGTGCATTAAGAGTATTAGGAGCGCCATGTGTTGCCCATCTGATATGTCCGATACCCATTGTTGAATTTGAAAGGTGGTCATTTTTTAATGCAACCAAATCTTTAAGGTTTTGAAGTTTACCTGCTTCTTTGTAAACTTCTATCTTATCATTCACATCAACGGCAATCCCGCCCGAATCGTAACCACGATACTCAAGTTTTGTTAAACCGTTAAGCAGAATGTCCACAACAGACTTTTTACCTACATACCCAACAATTCCGCACATATATAAATCTCTCCATTAAATAACTTATCCTCTATAAATATTATCATAAACAGTATAAAAAAAACGCTCTTTATAAAATTTTTACAAAGTGGTATTATAAAATTATGAAAAAGTTACTTATTTTAGTTTTGATTTTTGTTTTAGGACTCAACGTTGCTGCAAAAAATGTTAAACCTGCAGGTCTTTCGGATGCAGAATTGAATAATATGAATAATACGGTTGACTGCATAACAAAGAAAATGTATGCAGGCGCTTTTTTATCTCCTGAAAACACATCAACGCTAATCGGAATAAAGATTAAACTGGATGATAGTATGCTTATATCTCCTGATTCAAGATATGCGGTAATATATTATAAACTCGGGAAAATTTACCAAAAACGCGGGAAAACAAACGAGGCAATTGAATGTTATCAAGCAATTATAGAAAACTTCTCCGGTACTGCACTTGCCCCAAAAGCTGCGTATGCTCTAAAACAAATGGGAATAAACGTAGTCTTGCAGCAAAAAATTGATAACAACACTGATGAAGAAGAATAAAAATAAGTTTTTATATATAATTTTTGACAGTAGTATTTTTTATACAATTGTTTAAAAATTCGATTGTACTTATTTTTTCATTGTATAAAAATTTTACAAAATTCAGATATGACATATCAATAGAGCTGAGAAGAATGTTTATTTCAAATCCTTCTGAACAAAAAGGTTCGTAATCATATATAACATAGTTGTTGTATTTGCTTTTCCATTCTTTTTTTTCGATTCGACAATTATTTTCTTCTGCAATATACTCGAACCAATCAACGATATCTCTGCTTATATTTTTGAATTCTAAATATCTTTCTTGTATTTTTGCCATAATAACTATCTCCCACTAATAAAATTGTAGATGATAACTTATTATAAAAATCCCCACTTAGTCTAATTTATAAGGCAATATTACATGGAGTATATGATTAATCCGCTTTATGCCCCCCAAAGACATGTAAAGAAATGTAACAAATATAATTCAAAAAAGGCAATTTTTTTCTATCAAAATACTTTATAAAAGTATAAAGCTCTCTCTTCTTATTTAAACGGACAGACCTTGATAACTAAACAAGGTCTTTTTTTTATGCTTTAAATTCTTTTATCTTATTAATTCTTAGCGGCTTCAGCACCCGAAACTATTTCAATAAGTTCTTGGGTAATAGCGCCTTGACGAGCTTTATTATAATTAACAGTCAGGGTTTCAATCATTTCTTCAGCATTATTTGATGCAGCCGACATTGCAGTCATTCTCGATGCAAGTTCACTTGCATTTGCTTCAAGAAGTGCTTGATAAATTGAATTTGTTACGTACATAGGTACAATTTTTTTGAGAATACTTTCTGTTGACGGTACAAATTCCATCAAAGGGTCAGGCTCGGACGATTTATGCTCCTCAAGTTCTAATTTTGCAGGTAATACTGTCCAATCCTGTACTGCGTAAGACATCATATTATTAAATCTTGTTGTAATAATTTCTACTTTATCTATTTTCTTGCTGATAAAATCGTCCGCAATATCTTCGGCAATCGTTCTTGCGCCCGATGGTGAAGGCTCATTGGCAACGGCAAGATATGTCTTGGCAATTTCAAACTCACCTGCTTTATGCTTGAAAGCTGAAACACCTTTTTGCCCTATAATATATAGAACAACTTGTTTGCCTTCTTCTTTGTATGATTTTATTTTTTTCAGGATTGCTTTAATAACATTTGCATTATACGCACCTGCAAGTCCCTTATTCGAAGAAACCAAAATGAGTCCGACTGTTTTTATATCACGTTTTGTAAGCAGTTCATAATAGTTATCAAGGCTTTCATCAATCTTTTCACCTGATTGGGAAATATCTTTTACGGTTGAAAGCATTTTTCTAAACAATGATAAAAGTTCTTCAGAAAAAGGTCTTGAAGCTTTTACTGAGGTTTCAGCTTTTTTTACTTTTGCAGCAGCAACCATTTTCATCGCCTTTGTTATTTTCTTTGTATTTTCAACACTGTTAATTCTGCTTTTTATATCTTTCAAATTAGCCATAATATTTCCTTCAAATCAGAGGCGGGAAATTTCCCGCCGGATTAATTTATAAACCTGCTTTGTATGTATCAAGCTCTTTTCTTAGTGCGTCCATATCAGCATCTTCAAGGTTTGCACCATCATTTAATCTTTGTGCTAATTCAGGAAGTTTAGTATTAAAGAACTCAAACCAACCTTCTTTGAACTTTTGAATATCTTTGTTTTCAACATCATCAAGATATCCTTCGTTTGCTGCAAACAAGATAGAAACCTGATTAGCAACCGATAACGGTTTGTATTGAGCTTGTTTAAGAACTTCTGTTAATTTTTGACCTTTCAGAAGTTGTTTTTTAGTTGTTGCATCCAAGTCTGATGCAAATTGCGCAAATGCTTCGAGTTCTCTAAACTGTGCAAGGTCAAGTCTTAATTTCCCTGCAACTTTTTTGATAGCTTTAGTTTGAGCTGCACCACCTACACGGGAAACAGATATACCTGCATTAATTGCAGGTCTGATACCTGCGTTAAATAATGATGATTCAAGGAAAATCTGTCCGTCAGTAATAGAAATTACGTTAGTAGGAATATATGCGGAAACGTCACCTGCTTGAGTTTCAATAATAGGGAGTGCCGTAATACTTCCGCCGCCAAGTTCATCAGAGAGTTTAACAGCTCTTTCCAATAATCTTGAGTGAAGATAGAAAACATCACCCGGATATGCTTCACGTCCCGGAGGTCTTCTAAGTAGCAAACTCATAGCACGATACGCTTGAGCTTGTTTCGTCAAGTCATCATAAATAATCAGAACGTGTTTACCTTGCTCCATAAATTCTTCTGCAATTGCAACCCCCGCAAAAGGTGCGATATATTGCAACGGCGCAGGTTCATTTGCAGTTGCTGAAACAATGATTGAATATTCCATCGCCCCGTGATTTTCAAGAGTTTTGGCAAGTTGTGCTACCGTTGAAGCTTTTTGACCGATTGCAACGTAAATACAAATAACATCCTGACCTTTTTGGTTAATAATAGTATCTATCGCAATAGCAGTTTTACCTGTTTGTCTGTCACCGATAATAAGTTCACGTTGTCCTCTGCCGATAGGCGTAAGGGCATCAATAGCGGTTAAACCTGTTTGAAGCGGTTGATGAACGGATTTTCTGGCAACAATACCCGGAGCAATTCTCTCAACAGGACGTGTTTTTTCGGAATAAATATCACCTTTTCCATCAATTGGTCTGCCGGTCGGGCTTATTATACGACCGATAAGTCCGTCACCTACAGGCACTGATGCGATTCTGCCTGTGGTTTTTACGGTCATACCTTCTTTGATATGTTTGTATTCACCAAGTATAACAACACCAACGTTATCTTCTTCAAGGTTAAGTGTTATACCAAGCGTACCTTTGCCGTCTTCAAACTCAACAAGCTCGTTTGACATGACGTTTCTTAAACCGTAGATACGGGCAATTCCGTCACCGACTTCTAACACGCTTCCTACATTGGAAACTTCTGTTTTTGATTCATAGTTCTCAATATTCTCTTTAATAATCGAACTAATTTCATCAGGATTTATAACTGCCATAGTTTTCCCTCTTTTATTTAATAATATTTCTACCTATCATTTGTAATTTTGATTTTAAACTTGTATCAATAATGCTATCGCCGACAACAAATACAAGTCCCGCAATAATATCAGGATTTACTGACCAATCAACATTTACTTGTTTTTGGAGTTTACCCGATAATCTGTCTTTTATTGTTTGTTTTGTGCTATCGTCCAAACCGACTGCGGAAACAATTTCTATTTGAACAAGATTGTTTTCTTTATCAAGTTCTGATTTGAATTCATACGTAATATTTTCGATTATGCCGAATCTGTCTTTTTCTATAAGAAAAAGAACAAAATTTCTTGTTATGTTATTAATCTTGCCGTCAAAAATCTTTTGAACAACATTTTGTTTATCAGATTTAGATATGTTAGGTGCTTTTATGAGATTAACTAAATCCTGTGAACTTTCGACAGTATCAACAATATTTTTTAAATCATTCAAAATATCATTTTTAGAAACAGAATGTGTTTCACATAGCTCAATCAGAGCTTGTGCATATCTCTGTGCAACTGTTTTAAATTCTGTTTGTTCTGCGTTTTTCATTATATTTCTACTCCGAGACCTTCTATCGCATCAATACTTTCTAAGATGTACTTTTGATGCAGAGTCGGGTCTTTTTCAAGTTCTGATTTAATATATTGTTCCGCAAGAGTCATTGCCTCTTGCGCAGTTTCTTTAACAATTTCTGTTTTAGCAGTTTTTATATTGGCGTCAATTGTTTTTTTGCTGTTTTCTTTTATTGATTCGGATTGAATTTTACCTTCCTCAATAAGTTTATTGCCAATAATTTTTGCATTATTTTCAGCTTTTTTAAACACTTCGCTCATTTGTTCATCAATCTTAGTGACATTTTCTTGTATGTCGTATAATCTTGATAAACTTTCTTCCTTTGCTTTTTCTGACTCAGAAATCGCTTGTTCAACTTTATGCCTACCCTGTTCAATTTTGTCGCCAAGATTGAATTTCTTAACCAGCCATGCCAGAACAACCAGCATCACAACAAAGTTGAATAAGTTTGACTCACATATTTGTTTCCATATTTCTAACAAATTTTCCATTTTGCCTCTTTTTTAAGCTAATAAGATATTTTCTTATTCACCTGTTGAATAACCCAAAATTCTTGAAGCGATAATCCCTGCAAGGATATCAACTTCCGACTTTAATTCATGTTTTGCAGTTATTATTTCACCGTCAAGTTGTGCGGACGCAACGGCGATTTCTTTTTTTGAAAGATTTCTTCCGTACTCTAACATCGCCTCTTTTTGAGCTTTGTAGTCGTTGATTATCTTTTGATAATTCTCTTTTGACGTTTGCTGCGCTTTTTCCATGGTTGCAGTCTGCCACTTTTGAAGAATGTCACATTTTTCCTGAGCGATTTTTGATTTCATATAATTTTTATCAATCAAATTTTTCCGTTCGGTAACAATTCTTTCAAGCGGTTTGTAAAGAATAGCATTCATAATTATCATGAACACTACAAAACTAATCATAGCTATGAAAAAAGTTGCATTAAATTCTAACATTTTGAGTCCTTTTTGTAACGTGACCGATGCCTAAATCATCATCTATTGCAGTCACTCGGTTACGACTAACTAAATACTAATAACAACGCAATGAACAGTGCATAAATTGAGGTTGCTTCCGCTAAACCTGCACCGATGATAAAGTTTTTGAACGCTTCACCTTTAATTTCAGGTTGTCTTGCGATTGCATCCAATACACCTTTTGTTGCAATACCGATACCGATACCACCGCCAAATACGCCTAACGCTGCAAGACCTGCACCTAATTTTGCTGTACTTAGAGATGTTGCTAATTGTTCTACTGCCATAATTTTCTCCTTTTTTATTTTAATTGTTTAATTGTAGTTTAATTTCTCAGCCGTTTGGGCACTGTTACTATTCTTCTTCGCTTACTGCCATTGTAATATATGTTGTTGACAATAAAGCAAATACAAGAGCTTGAATCAGAGCAACAAACAATTCAAAAAGCATGAAAGGAAGCGGAAGGAAATATGCCAACATTCCTAAAAATGTCATAACCATAATTTCTCCGGCAAGAATGTTTGCAAAAAGCCGGAGAGCGAGCGAAAACGGACGAACAAAGAGTTCCAAGCCGTCAATAAGTGTTGTCATAATTCCACCGACAGACCAGCCGTGGAAGAAAAATTTCATTGCTCCATGTTTCTTTATACCGTAATAAATATAGTATATTGATACAACTATTGCCATAGCCGCAGTCATATTAATATCATTGTTTGGTGATGCAAGTTCTCCGGATTTGAGATGAATAATCCTCAGAGGAATTTGCCCGACAAGGTTTGCGGTCAAAATAAACATGAAAAGAGTAAGAATAAGCGGATTGTGTTTCTTTGCTTCTTCTTCTCCCATACCGCTGCTTGTTATTGATGAAAAATAGTTTATTATACTCTCACCTACGTATTGCAGTTTAGTCGGTATTA
>CAMDZX010000049.1 GCA_945910925.1 uncultured bacterium
GATTAACGGCATAGTTGGAAGAAAACTTTAAAAGTTAAGCATTTTTGTAACAATAATGTTACATAGTGAAATTGGCATGGGTAAAAAATACTTTATATATATGTCAGTTAAAAACACTGAATTTAGTTCATTTAGAATGGAAAGGGGCGAAGAGCCCCTTTCCGTTTTGTTTACGTATCGTGTAAAACTACTTTATTTTCTTTTAATGATTGAGGAACATTAACAATCTTTTGGTTAGAACTTCCGACCCAATGAAGATTATTATCATTAAGTTCCTTGACAAACCTGCCATCTGCAAGGACATCTGCATATTTAATATCCTCAATATCTTTGACATCTTCCCAAAGGAAACCTGTATAAACCCACACGGTCTTTTCAGGAAATAATTCCTTACATTTTTTCATCAATCTGAATACTTCGGAACGGTTAAACGGGTGTAAAGGATCGCCACCGCTAAAGGTTATTCCTGATATATGAGGTTTTGAAAGAGCTTCAAACAATTCTTCCTCTGCCGCTTCGTCAAAAGGAAGTCCGCCTGCCAAATCCCATGTAATCGGATTTTGACATCCTTCACAGTGATGAGTACAACCTGAAACCCACAATACAACACGCAAACCATCGCCGTTAAGCATATCGTCTTTTGTTATATTATGATAATTCATTACATACTCACCCTATCCTTAATTTCTTCCATTTTTGCATCGTTCAAACGTGTGTCACCGTTAACTCTTGAATAAGAAAGATAACCGTTCATTCTGTCTATTTTTGTAAGATTACGGCTTCCGCACTTAGGACATACATCCATAGAAAGCTCTTGATGTCCGCAATCATCACAATATGCAAGAGAAAGGTTTACACCTTCGTAGAAGCCCATATCCATAGCTCTGTGAATCAGAGTTTCAACAGCTTCGGTATTATAAGAAATAGGATATTTTACGTATTGTATCTTACCGCCGTTAAACAAGTTCCAAAAACGGTTTTCTAAATCTTGCTTTTCAATCGGCGTAATATCTTCACAAACGTGACAATGGAAACTGTTTGAAACATATCCTCTGTCTGAAACTTTAGGCTGAATACCGTATTTGTTTCTATACTGTTTTACTTGTAATCCGCAAAGATTTTCAGCCGGGGTACCATATATAGCGTACAACTTCCCGTCTTTTTCTTTGTACTCATTAACTTTATTATTTATATATTCCATAACTTCTAACGCAAATGCTCCGTCTTCAACAAGAGATTTACCGTTATAAAGTTCTTGCAGTTCATTCAACGCAGTAATCCCGAATGATGCAGTTGCAGAAACTAATATCGGTTTAATCTTGTCGGAAGGTTTTAAGTTTCCGCCCAAGAACCCGCCTTCACAATATGCAAGAGGGTTTACCGATGCTCTCATTTCTCCTAAGTAATCATAAGTTCTCAAGTGGATTTTACGGATAAGCTCCATATAATAATCAAGAACTTCGTAGAAATCCTTTCCTTCTTTTCTTGATTTAGCAAGAATCATCGGAAGGTGTAAACTGACCGCACCGATATTGAACCTGCCGACAAATACAGGTTTATCATTTTCATCCGCAGGTTTCATTCCTCCACGTTCGTACCAAGGTGATAAGAACGCACGACAACCCATAGGAGAAATTACACGTTTATATTTTTTGTACATTGATGCAACATATCCGTCACCCGTTAAAGATAACCAATCAGGGTACATTGCACGTTTTGAACATTCAACCCCTGCTTTAAATACATCTTCCAGTTGTTTACCCGGTCCGTGAAGTTCTTCATCATAAAGGAATACAACTTTAGGAAATAAGACAGGTTTTTTATTTTCTTTTTTACCTTGACCTTTTGCTCTGATTTTTAACATAAGCATTGAAGCCATTTTTTCAAATTCATCGGTTCCCAATCCCATAGTCATGGTAATAAACGGATAATCTCCACGACTTGATGCTACAGTATTGAATTTATATTCCCAACCTTGAAATCCTTGTTCAAAATCATTTTGAACATCATTTAAAGCTTCTTCTCTTGCCTTTTCAAAAGATAATCCCATCAAAACATATCTTTCGTATTGTTTTTCGTATGTTTTTTGAGCATACGGAGCAAGAAGTTTATCGACTTCCGGAACGGTAAATCCGCCATATTGCTGACTTGCAGCGGCCATAACGATATCACCGATTACATCGAATGCGACATCAAGAGTCTTTGGCTCGTTATACCAAAGATTACCCATTTCAAAACCGCCTCTCAAGACGTTTCCGACATCAAATAAACAACAGTTCATCGTATCACGTCTTGCTGACATGTCGTGGATATAAATATAACCATCTCTGATAGCTTGTAATTCATCTACATTCAGGAAGAATTTTTTATAAAGCTCTTTATTCAACTGGTTAAATACCAATGAACGTTTTGTTGAAACAAGTGCCGAATCGGTATTTGAGTTTTCTTTATCACCAATATACATTATTTTTTGGCTTTCTTTAAATACCTTGTCGAGCATGCTTACAAAATCAGTTTTGTAGTTTCTGTAATTTCTGTAACTTTGCGCAACTTTAGGATTTACATTATCTAAGGCGCTTTCAACAATATTATGGATTTCCAGAATATCTATACGGTTTTTTCCTAAAACTTTTATTTCTTTTTCTACAAAATCACAAATGCGTTGTTCTTCTTCTTTTGAGAACTTAATAAGCATGCGTTGTGCAGATTTTGTTACCGCATTAATAATTTTTTGAATATTAAATTCTTCAAGAGTACCGTCTTTTTTAATGATACATCTTTTATTCATGTCAATCAAAGTTTGCGGAGTAAACGTTTTTGTTTCTCCTGACATAGCTTTAATTGCGTTGGTAAATACATCCGAATGTATCTTTACAACATTTTCTTTGTTTTCTTGTGACTTGTTAACAGAATTTTGCATAATAAAATCATCTCCCCCTCAGTCTCGCAAGTATTTTATTGACTAAGCATTCCGACTGTTACGGCTGCGGACCAGCGAGGGACTTACACCCTTACTTTCCTTAATCAATATTTTGTCTCCCATTACTAATTACGATTTATTATAAAACAGAAAAATTTTATGAGCAAGGTCTAAACAGATGAAATTTATATTAATATTTGTAAAAATAATATAAACTCATAGCAAAATAATTATATTACATACATTATAATCAGTAAATACAACGAAGGATGTATGGAGGTGTTTTATGGTAAGTGTATCCAAAATAGGACAAGTTCTGAACAGTCCGATATGTTTTAGTGCAAATTCTACTTCACAAGCTCAGAATCAGAATAAACAAACGGATCGAGCAAAGTTGGAAAATTATGCCAACAAACAAGTAAGTCTTGGATACGGAACCATGTTACTTGCCGGTCTTGCTGCAACAGGTGCAGCATTAAAAACTCATCGATTTGTAAGAGCCATTATGACATTACCAGCGGTTATGATTACTGCAACTCTTGGCATGAACCTTATTTCAAGCGGTTCTGCACTAAAAAAAGTTGCAAACAATACAGTAAATAAACCCGTAGAGCCTGCACAACAAAAAGCAGAAACCGTACAATAGACTGTTTATGCTTATTTAATAGTTCAAAATCATTATATCAAAGTTTTATCACTTAACCTTTGATTCATTAAACCATGCCGAGCGGACATACTTAAACTCTTTCAACTCTCCTTTTTTATTCAAAACAGGCTCAAAGCATATTCCGAAGGCTTGTCTTTCTCCGTTTCTGTAAATGCCGTTATTTTTTACTAAATTACTACCTTTGTGATTATACAGGTCAGTTGCATATTTTGTTTCAAAAGAACGGGTTGAACCTGTTACTTCCTTGGAAAGTCTCTTTGCTTTACCAATCTCTTTTCCCCAGCTGTCCATTAGTTTTTTATCTTTCCCTGTAATAATATTTACAAGACCTTTTGCCCGTTCGTAAAAAGAACGACATTGTGGCTGAATCTTATACTCATAATCACCAGCTTTAAAAGTGTCTACCAGTTCTTCATTTCTGGTCTTTAAGTTCTTGGCGCCATTTAGTTGTCGAACCAAATATCTCTCACATTTTCTCATATTTTTCGGAGATATAATTCGGTTTCCGTTATTTGTATAAAAATAGACATGTGTCGTTGCACCAAAGTTTACATTAGAAGAATTATTGTTCATTATGTCCGGTATCCCATCTGTGGTCCAAATTTGCTTTTGCTTCATTTGCATCTAATTTTGATTTAAAAATACTACCGGCTAAAACAGCAATAGCAACAGTACCTGCAAGAATTTTACCGCCAAGACCTAATGTTTTAGGGGCTTTTTTAATAAGATTTCTAAGAGCAACACCGCCTGCGACTCCTGCACCTGCAACACTTCCGAACATAGCACCTTTTAAGGTTCCCATTGTAAGATATCCTATATCAATCAATGCTTTTCTAAAACTTATAAACTTATTCTTTGCAGTATTCCAAAAACCTTGTTTTTGCTTAGGCGCTTGCTGTAATTCATGATTAAGCGGTTTAGAAATACATTCACCGCTTTGACGAATATTCCGTATAGTTGCAGGTCTAAAAGATGTAAAATTGACTGTCATATTGACCACCTTCCAAAATTTACCTTCAATAAATGAAAACATTTTTTTATATTTTTTTGCTAGAATTTAAGTTTGCATTAACAAAATTTTACATAATTTTGAGCAGTTATTTTATATGTGATAGAATGATGTAACAAGCAGATTAGATGGGGGTATTTATAAATATGAATAGTGCGGTAGTAGTTGGCAGAGCAGGACAAGATGCTGAAATAAAGTATTTTGAATCAGGTAAGATTAGAACAACTTTTTCGCTTGCGGTAAACAGATGGGACAGTAAAACAAAAGCCGAAGTGACCGATTGGTTTAATATTGATGTTTGGGATAAACAAGCAGAGTTTGCAGGTGAGTACATAAAAAAAGGACGTCTTGTTGCTGTTGACGGACGTATTCAAACAAATAAATGGAAAGATGCCTCAGGAGAAGAAAGAGAAAGATTCTTGATTGTAGCGAATAACGTAAGATTACTAGGTTCAAAACGGGACGCTGAATAATGATTTTTTCAAACCAGATAGCTATAATTGCAGACGATTTAACAGGTGCAAATGATACTGCGTTACAATTTCAAAAACGCGGGGTTGAAACATCTATACTTTTGGATTCAAGTAACATTACCGCTTCAACAACGGACATGGCAGTTTGGGCAACATCTACCGAATCCAGAAATATTTCGCCGGCGGAAGCGTGTGAAAAAGTGGTTGAAGCTGTCAAATCTATTTCGACCTCTTTAAATATTGAGCATTTTTATAAAAAAATTGATTCTACCGTCAGAGGCAATATTGCTGTTGAGACTTTAGCAATGTTAACCGTCCTTGATATGGATGCTGCCGTAATTATTCCGGCATTTCCTTCAGAGGGAAGGGTTACCGTGGGCGGGTATCATTTGTTAAAAGGCGTTCCAATCGGAAGAACGGAAATGGCACAAGACCCGCATTCTCCGATTGTAGAATCGCATATTCCTACTTTATTAAAAGGACAGCTTGGGGATAATGAGAACCTTGTTGCTCATATTGAATTAAAAACGGTCATGAACGGTGCAGGTCCTATCCTGATGAAAATTAACGAATTGGTAAAACAAGGTAAAAAACTTATCGTTGCAGATGCGGTTTCTATTGTTGATATTGAACAAATAATTCTTGCTATCAATAAATCGGGATTTAATATTTTAACAGCAGGAACGGCAGCGGCAGCATCAGTTTTATCATCAGTTTGGCTTCCTGATAAAAACGATTATACACCATACGTGATACCAACTTTACCGAAATTGATTATTTCAGGTTCGGCTACACAAATAAACAGTAATCAGATAGAAAAATTAAAGGATAGCGATAATTTTGACGGAATATACGAAATAGCACTCACGCAAAAAAACATAATAGACGGCGTTTCTGATGACATGGTTAACAATATACTCGGAAATCTTAAACAAGATGCTACGGTGCTGGTTCATTCATCATATTTGGTTGATAATTTTGACGGTTTTTCGGATGATTCGCTTAATGCAGAGCTTACAAAAACTAAATTCGCAAGCAGAATAACAGATTTCCTTGCAGAGTTAACTGAAAAAGTTGTTTCAAAAAAACAAGTTTTACTTATAACACTTGGCGGTGAAACCTCTTATAAATGCTGCAATGCAATTGATGCTAAGGAACTTAAACTCCTTGATGAAGTTGCACCTGCAATAGCTCTTTGCATTGATAATTGCGGCAGGTTAATGATTACAAAATCAGGAAATCTGGGAAACTCAAATACTTTAATTGAGATACTAAAATATATTAACAGACATGAACAACACGTATAAAAATAAAATTGTTATTACGACCGGAGATTTTAACGGCATAGGAACAGAAATTACTATCAAAGCTCTGAACTATCTGGACTTACCGTCTGAAGAAGTTGTGATTGTTTCTAATCCTAAAATCCTTAATTTTTACGGAAAACTAAATAAAGATTATGAAACAATTACAATTCCTTATGAGGGCGAAATACTGCCGGGACAAGTTTCAAAAGAAGCAGGGGATTTTTCTTATCGTTCTCTGGTAACGGCTTGTCAACTTGAACCGCGTGCGATAGTAACGGCTCCAACTTGTAAAGAGGCTATGCACCTTGCGGGGCACAAGTTCAACGGACAAACAGAAGTTCTTGAAAAATGTTTGTCACAAAACGGCGAAAAAGCAGAAATGTTGTTTATTTCAAACAGTTTTGATGTTTTCTTAATGACGCGTCATTGTGCAATAAAAGATATTAAGATTTCAGAAGATATGATTATTGAAAAAGTATTAAGGTTAAACCGTTTTTATAAAGAAAATCAAAAATTCGCATTATGCGCATTGAATCCTCATGCCGGAGAGGATGGAATTATAGGCAGCGAAGAACAAGACATAATAATTCCTGCCGTGCATAAGCTTCAAAAACTGGGTGTTGATATTACATTGCCTCAACCTGCCGATACTTTATTTGTTGATGCTGTCCAAAGCTATATTTCAGGTCGCAAAGCTCCTTACGATTGCTATATTGCAATGTATCACGACCAGGGACTTATACCTATCAAATCTGTTGCGGGAGATAATACTGTTAATACAACAATAGGTTTGCCTATTCTGAGAACATCGCCCTCTCACGGAACTGCATTTAATATTGCGGGGAAGAATATTGCAAAATACTCTTCTATGGTTGCCGCAATTAATACGGCATTGGAATTAACTCAATCAAAACATCATTGCCAAGTTGTTTAACATTATCGGTTGCAAAAGTTTTAGCATCCGCAATTTTGATAACATTTTCTCCATCAAAAGATGATTTACCCGTGTTATCATTGAGTATTTTTGGGGCTATAAAATTATAAATTCTATCTGCTAAACCTGCCTTCAAAAAACTTCCGCAGAGTTTTCCGCCGGCTTCTACAAAAACGGACATTATTCCCATCTTATATAAATTTTCGGATAGAGATATCAAATCCGTATACTCAATGCGCTCAATATTAGGATGTTCAAAAGTTTTTTCTGACACAATATAACACTTACCGTTTTTATATATTTCCGAATTAAAATCAGTTTTTAACTGTCGGTCAATAATTATTTTTGTTTTGTGCTTCATTGTCGGATTATCTGCAATTACTGTTGATGACGAAGTTAATATACAATCGTATTTTTGTCTTAATTTATGTGCATAATCTCTAGCTTTAGCGGACGTAATCCACTTAGAATCGCCTTTACATGTTGAGATTTTACCGTCCAGAGTAGAGGCAGTTTTTATAACAAAAAACGGACGTTTTTTTATGATATTAGTAAAAAACACCTCATTGAGTTTTAAGCCTTCTTTTTCTAAAACTCCTGTTATAACTTCAATCCCTGCATTTTTTAGTTTTTTGATTCCACCTGCGGCTTTTGGATTAGGGTCTGTATTTGAGATTACAACTCTTTTAATTCCACGCTCAACTATCAAATCACTACATGGTGGCGTTTTCCCGTAATGGTTGCAAGGTTCGAGGTTTACAATAAGTGTTCCGTCTTTTTCTTCTCCGTTTTTTAGTTTTAAAAGCGCATCTCTTTCTGCGTGGGCTTCACCACACCTTTTGTGATACCCTTCGGAAATAATTTCTCCGAGCGAATTTAAGACTACGCAACCTACCATAGGGTTTGGTGAAGTTTTACCCCTTTTTGCCAAATTAAAACATTTTCTCATCAATTTATTATAATTCATAATCTTTATAGTATTATAATACAAGAACAAAGGAGGGCATATATGAAAATAACATATCTTGGACATAGTGCATTTGAAATCGTTTATAGAGATTCAACAATACTTATTGACCCATATTTAATATGTTCTCCAAGCTACAATTTTAGAAACGTGACGAACATTTTCCTCACTCACGGTCACGGGGACCATCTCGGAAATTCTATAAATATTTCAAAAGCTACAGGTGCAGAAATAACTGCGGTATTTGAACTGGCAAATTATTGTGCAAAATTCGGGGTAAACACAAGAGGAATAAATCTCGGAGGATGGATTAAATTTCCTTTCGGAAAAGTAATTTTTGTTCCAGCTTTTCATTCTTCATCAACTCCCGACGGTGTATACGCAGGATGTGCATCAGGTATTATATTTGAGATTGAAGGTAAAAGGATATTCCACACGGGAGATACTTCGCTTAACACAGAAATGAAAGCAGCAAAAGAAGCGTATAAACCTGATATAGTTATGCTTCCTATTGGCGGAACATATACGATGGATGTTGAAAATGCTGCAATTGCTTCCGAATGGATAGGTGCAAATACGGTTATTCCTATGCACTATAATACATTTGATGCAATTAATGCCGATGTTGAAGAATTTAAGAATTTAATTCTTCAACAAGGAAAAAATCCGCAAATTATGAAACCTAATGACTGCATTGAATTATAGCTAATATAAAAAGATGATTTTATTGTCATATTTCTAAATATAATTAGACTTTTTCCGTTTCATCATTATATATAGAGTAAAAATATAAGGATTCGGAAAATGACATTAGGGGTTTATTCTAACAACTACATTCCACGAGAAAAGTATGCGATAAAGGATAGTACCGCAAATTCAGGTATGGAAAAAGACGGGCAAAACTCATTTCTTGAAGAATTCGCAAAAGATGAGGCAGCTGAAAAACGAATAAAATCGACATTAGAACGTGAAGAAAAGAAGTTAGAAGAAGCTGACGTATCTGCTTATACGATGCCTTCACAGTCGGCAATAAGAGATTATTTGGACAACTTTTTACTGATAAATGCAGAGCAGGTTGCCTGCTCAAATATGACTCAACATTTGATTAAAAGTGATGAGTTAAAAGAAACTCTGGGCTTTTTAAATACAGAGGCTGCTAAAACAATATTTAAAGGAAAGAAACGACCGGAGTTTTTAAGTAAACCTGTTAACGAGCAGTATAGACCTTCACTTTTAACAACACGGGCGAAAAACAATTTCTTTAGCACAGGAATTGATTCAAGTACTAATAACTTTTTTATAAAATAGTTTATGTAAAGAATATGTAAATATTCATTTATAAACAGTTTATATTTTTATGCATTTTTGTTAGTATGTAAGCGACGAGGAGTCAACCAATATTCTGTTAATCATCTTTTAAAGGAGTGTGTTATGGTAGTAAAGGCAATAAGCGGTGCTGATAATAATCGTGTTCAAACAGTACATCAAAAAACAGTAAGTGATGGTACAAAAGGCTTTATACTTGGTGCGGCTGCAGGTTTAATAGAAGGCTATACACGAAAAAGCTGGCTGACAAAAGATGCTCCTTCTGATACATTTGTAAAAAAGGTAAGTAAAGATTTAGAAACAACACTTCAACCGAAAGAACACAAAGAATTAGAAAAAGTAAATGCATTCTTTAAACAATTGACTAACTACCGAACAGATGTTTACAAAATGCGCGGAAGAATAGAAGATAGTACAGAATTAACAAATGCCATTAATAAACAAAAAGGTGAAAGCACAAAAGATGCACTAGACAGAATATTTTCTAATCCGGATAAGCTTCAAGTAAAAAAAGAACTGAGAGATTTACAAAACCGCACACAAGTTGATAAAAAAGTCAGCATATATAC
The DNA here is from genome assembly GCA_945910925.1 of uncultured bacterium. Taxonomy (GTDB): domain Bacteria; phylum Cyanobacteriota; class Vampirovibrionia; order Gastranaerophilales; family Gastranaerophilaceae; genus UMGS1585. The sequence goes on from CAMDZX010000049.1 coordinate 10,173, forward strand.
AGCAAGAAATATTGCAAACACCAATTTTGATACAAAAACAAAATCTTTGAAACAAGCTGCGGAGACTTCTGATGAAGTATTTGACATTCTAAAATCCGCTGCAAGAAGAATTAAAATAAAAACGGCAGTTCAACATGGTATTATTGGCGGATTTTTGGTCGGAACGGCAGGACTGTTATTGGGTGCACAACTAAATAATAAAAAAGACAAATAAAAAAGAAAAGCAGCTCATAAGCCGTGTTCTGTTTTAAGATAATCATCTGTCTGGTATTGTGATTACTCACAATCTCTAGCGATATTTTAGAAGTGGGCGGACAACCTTTAGCCTTCAATTCTATCTTGCATCCTATTCGGGTTTACCTGGCCGATACCTCTCGATATCGCCGGTGATGCTCTTACCTCACCGTTGCACCATCGCCTGTGATAAATATATCCATCGGCAGTCTAACATTTCTGTGGCACTATCCACCGACTCACGTCGTCCGGAGTTTCTCCGGGAATCTGTCCTTGGATGCACGGACTTTCCTCACTCTGTTGAGCGCGATTATCCGGCTGCTTTTCTTGTATTAAATTTTCATAATTATAACAAAAACGGCTCAATTAAAGAGCCGTTTTATATGATTTACAAAAACATATTACGCAATAGCGGCTTTTGCTTTTTCCACCAACACAGAGAATGCTTCTTTATCATTAACAGCAAGGTCTGCAAGCATTTTTCTGTTTACGATTATGTTAGCTTTTTTGCAAGCGTTAACAAATCTTGAGTAGTTCATACCTTCAGCTCTAACAGCTGCATTGATTCTTACAATCCATAGACGACGCATATTGCGTTTTGTAGTACGTCTGTCTCTGTAAGCGTATTTAAGAGCTTTCATTACAGCACAATTAGCGACTTTGAATATTCTGCTTCTTGCGCCTTTAAA
>CAMDZX010000050.1 GCA_945910925.1 uncultured bacterium
CAGTTTTAAAGCTTCTTCAATATCTTCGTTTAAATATTTGTTTACACCTTTTATCAGCGCATTCTGTAATCTTAATTCAACTTTATCCTTTCGCCAATCCTCGGTTTTTTCTTCCTGTTTAGCGTTTGAAGTTTTTATTGTTTCCGCGTATTCAAGAAGTTTTTGAGTTGCATCGGGAGATTTGTTCAAAACAACATTTTCCGCAAGAGTTTTTAACGGTTCTTGGATATTATCGTATATCTCAAGCATAGCAGGATTAACAATTCCCATCCTCAGACCCGCATTGATTGCATGATACAAAAATACGGCATGGATTGCATTTCTAATCACACCCATTCCTCGAAACGAGAATGAAAGATTACTTATTCCGCCTGAAATCATAACATCGGGATATTTTTGTTTTATGATTTTTGTTGCTTCAATAAAATCAACGGCATTGTTATCGTGCTCGGGAATCCCCGTCGCTATCGGGAAAACGTTTAAATCAAATATAATATCCGAAGGTTTTATCCCGAGTTTATTAACCAGAATATTGTATGCTCTATCGACAATTTCTATTCTTCGCTTTACAGAATCTGCCTGCCCTTTTTCATCAAAAGCCATAACAATCATTGCGCCACCCAAGTCTCTTATTTTGGAGGCCTCTTTTATAAAATATTCTTCACCTTCTTTAAGGTTTATGGAATTAACTATTGATTTACCTTGAGTACATTTTAATCCCGCTTCAAGCACTCTAAAATCCGATGAATCAATCATCACGGGAACTTTTGCAATATCAGGCTCCGATGCAATAAGATTCAAAAATTCCGTCATTATGGATTTTGCATCCGTCAAATCCGCATCCATATTTATATCAATAATATTTGCACCGTTCTCAATTTGACTTCTTGCAATCTCTAAGGCTTCATCAAGTTTATGTTCTTTTATAAGCGTTGCAAATTTCTTTGAACCCGTAACGTTCGTCCTCTCCGCAACCATAACAAAATTCTGATTTCCGTCGTATATAAAAGGTTCAAGCCCTGAATAACTTTGATAAGTTTTTTGAGTTTTAGGAATTCTCGGAGAAAAACCCTTGACGGCATTAGATATTGCTTTTATGTGTTCGGGGGTGGTTCCGCAACATCCGCCGCAGATATTCAAAAATCCGTTTTGCGCCAGTTTTTTATACCCTTCCGCCATCATTTCGGGAGTTTGCTCGTATTCACCAAAAGCATTCGGTAACCCTGCATTTGCGTACAAACTTATTCTGAATTTTGAATACCCTGCAAGTTCCTCAATATAAGGTATCATATCATTTATACCGAGAGAACAATTAAGCCCTATTGAGAGAGGATTAGCAAACTCAACACTATAATAAAAAGCTTCAAGAGTTTGACCGGAAAGTGTTCTGCCTGACTTGTCGGAAAGAGTAACCGAAATCATTATCGGAATATCTTTATTTTTTTCTGATAAAACCTGTTTTATCGCATAAATAGCAGCTTTAGCGTTTAGGGTATCAAAAATTGTTTCAATAAGGAAAATATCAACATCACAATCTGCAAGAACCTCTGCTTGTTCTTTGTAGGCACACACAAGTTCATCAAACGTAACATCTCGATATGCAGGATTCATTACGTCAGGGGAAATTGATGCGGTTTTGTTGGTAGGGCCAATAGATGCTGCAACAAATCGCGGTTTATCAGGTGTTGAAAATTCTTCCGCCGCTTCTCTTGCGATTTTAACGGATTGGATATTCAATTCTTTAACATAATTTGATAAATCATAATCCTTTTGAGAAATTGAATTCGCTGAAAAAGTATTTGCCTCAATAATATCCGCACCGGCTTCAAGGAATTGTCTGTGAATATTTTTTATCACATCAGGTTTTGTGATGGATAAGAGTTCGTTGTTTCCCTTCAACTCTGTTGCGTGAGTTTTAAATTTCTCACTCCTGTAATCTTCTTCCGTCAGCTTAAGCTTTTGGAGCATAGTCCCCATTGCACCGTCAAGAATAAGTATCCTCTCTCCTAAACATTTTTCCAACAAATCTCTTTTTACCATAGTTCTATTATTGCACATCAGAACATTTGTTTTGCTAATTTGATAAATTATATTAACTTTTTGTAACAACTATACTTAATCGTATAAATATGTAAGAATGGTTATGTATACAGACAATTAGAGGAGAAGGATATGAAAGATAAAAGTTTTTTAATGATTCCGGGACCTACACCTGTGCCTGAATCTGTAATGTTAGAAATTGCAAAACACCCGATAGGACACCGTTCTACCGAATTCTCCGCTATATTAAAAGATGTGTACGAAAATCTTAAATACGTATTTCAAACAAAAAATCCCGTATTTATTTTTACGTCAAGCGGTACGGGGGCTATGTGTGCGGCTCTTGAAAATCTGATAAACGAAGGGGATCATGTTTTATGCCTTTCTCTCGGGAATTTTGGCAACAGATGGGCAAAGATAGCAGAGTCAAGAGGTGCGAATGTCGAAAAATTTGAAGTTGAAGCAGGCGAAATTATTGACCCTGAGGTTCTGAGAAAAAGACTTGCAGAAGATACGGATAAATCAATAAAGATTGTTACGCTAACTCATAGCGAAACCTCAACAGGGGCGGCAAACGATATAAAAACACTATGTTCAATCATTAGAGAACATGGTGCATTATCCGTAGTTGACGGTGTAACGTCAGTTTGTGCCATGCCTGTAAAACCTGACGAATGGGGTATAGATGTACTTGTGTCAGGTTCTCAAAAAGGATTTATGATACCTCCGGGTTTAGCATTTTTAACGGCAAACGAAAGAGCATGGAAAGTATATGAACAATGCAAACACCCTAGTTTTTACTTTGACTGGGCAGCACACAAAAAAGCGGTTGAAGGAGATACAACTCCGTTTACACCTGCGGTTAATCTCATTGTAGGCTTAAACCAAGCTCTCAAAATGATAAAAGACGAAGGTATCGAAAGCATGAATGCCCGTCACAAGCGTCATTGCTATGCTTTAAGAAATGCATTAAGGGCAATAAATCTTGAATTGCTTGTAAAAGATGACAAAAATGCAAGTCATTCAATAACATCAATACTTCCGCCGGAAGGAATTTCTGTTCCTGATATAAGAAGTACAATGAAAAACGATTACGATATTGTAGTAGCAAACGGGCAAGCAAAACTTAAGGATAAAATATTCAGAATGGGAACTCTCGGTTTTGTATGTGACAGAGATTTGATTGCTGCAGTAGGCGCATTAGAAGCTACTCTTTACAAACTCGGACATAAGTTTGAATTAGGTAAGGGCGTACAAACTCTTATCAAAGAACTTCACGGTTAATGTAATTAGAGTATAAAGGAGATATAATGAAAGTTTTAGTAACTGATAAAATAAACGAATCTGCGGGAAACATTATTTCAAAAGCGGCTGAGGTAGACTTTCTTCCTACAATGACGGAAGATGAACTTGTTAAAATAATTCCGCAATATGATGCGCTGATGGTTAGAAGTCAGACCAAAGTAACACCAAGAATTATAGAGGCGGGAGAAAATCTTAAGATAATAGGTCGTGCAGGTGTTGGTGTTGATAACATAGATCTTGATGCGGCTACGCAAAAGGGGATTATTGTTGTAAATTCACCTGACGGAAATACAATGGCTGCCGCAGAGCATACAATTGCACTAATGCTTGCTATGGCAAGAAATATTGCACCTGCAGCAACTTCAACAAAAGAGGGCAAATGGGACAGGTCAAAATTCACGGGTTGCGAACTGTTTTCTAAAACTCTCGGGATTATAGGACTTGGCAAAATAGGTTCACATGTTGCAGAAGTGGCAACTGCGCTTGGAATGAAAATTGTTGTTTATGATCCGTTTACAACCAAAGAAGTTGTCGAAAAAATGGGAGGAGAATACATAAATTCTCTTGATGATTTTTGGGGTAAATGTGACTTTATAACGGTTCATGTTCCTAAAACAAAAGACACTTTGAATATGATTAACAAAGATACGATTGCGAAAATGAAAAAAGGAGTCAGGCTTGTAAACTGTGCAAGAGGCGGAATTATTAACGAACAAGACCTTAAAGATGCTATTGAAGCAGGACAAGTTGCAGCTGCGGCGATTGATGTTTATGAAAATGAGCCTAACATCGAAACCTGCCCTCTGATTCATTGCAGCGGGAATATTGTTTTAACCCCGCACTTGGGGGCAAGCACGAAGGAAGCTCAATTGAATGTTGCAATCGACGTTGCAGAACAGATAAAAGAAGTACTTTCGGGCGGCTCGGCATCATCTGCGGTTAATATTCCGTCACTTAAACCTGACAAGCTTGAGCCTGTTAAAGATTATATGCAAATCGCAGAAAATTCGGGTGCGCTTGCTATGCAAATAACGGACGGAATGGTAAAAGCCATTGAAATAACCGCTCAAGGAGATTTGGCTGAGTTGGATATTCAACCTCTTGAAGTCGCAGTATTAAAAGGCGCACTATCTGCAAGATTAGAAAGTGTTAACTATGTCAATGCGCCTGTTCTTGCAAAGAAAAGAGGGATTGATATAATTTCAAGCCGTTCAAAGGTAAAATGTAACTTTGCGGGATTACTTACAATAAAACTTATTACGGATAAAGCGGTAACAACCGTTGCCGGTGCGCTTGTTGCAAAAGATATTCCGAGAATAGTTAAAATTAACGACTACGAAACAAGTATCAGACCTGAAAAACACATGCTACTTGTTCCGCACGTAAACCAACCTTCAATGATTGCAAAAGTTGCTCAGGTCATCGGTGAAAACAATATAAACATCGGATCTATGAACGTTGTTCAGAAAAACGATAACCACGAAACCGAATCAATAATGGTCATCAATATTGATTCAGGGGTTAACGAAAAAACGTTAACCGAAATTGCAAAAATTGACGGTGTACACAATCCTAAATACGTAAGTTTAACCGCATAAAGGATTATATATGAAGCTTGCAGTATTTGATTTTGACTCTACATTGATGGATGGTGAAACAATAGAATTTCTTGCAAAAGTAATCGGAATTGAGTCACAGGTCAAGGAAATAACTGACCGTGCAATGAGAGGAGAGCTTGATTTCTTTGAGAGCCTGACAAAACGCGTCGGGCTTCTCAAAGGTTTAGACATCAAAACCGTTAATAATGTTTGTGAGAATTTACCATTAATGAATGGGGCGGAAGAAACTGTCAAAGCCCTGAAAACTATGGGATATAAAGTTGTGTGTTTCTCCGGCGGATTCAAAAATGCAACAGTACCGTTTGCCAAAAGAATCGGACTTGATGCAGAGTTTTCAAACATTTTGCATGCAAAAGACGGTTTTTTAACAGGACTTGTCGGCGGAGAAATGATGTTTAACGATTCAAAAGGACAAATGCTCACAAGACTCCAAAACATACTTGGAATTACACAAAAGGACACACTTGTCGTCGGAGACGGTGCAAATGATTTGAGTATGTTTAAACATGCCGGAGTGCGTGTTTCATTCTGCGGAAAACCAATTTTGGAAAAAGAAGCAGATATAAAAATTAAAGAAAAAGATTTAAGACTGATTTTATCAAATATTACATCATAAATTTATACACAATTATCTGCCTTTTCCTTTGATAGCAGGCATGAAGAAGGTCGGATAATTCTGAAAAAGGTTATATTTAGGGTCTTCCAGATAATAATTGTAATACATTGGGTCATAGTATCTTGGTTTACCTTTTCCTGTAAAATCATAACCTGTTGTAGAATCATATTCTACGGTTTCAGGTTTTATCACCTCTTGGGAGGCTTTTAATTTTTTTGTAGGTATACGGACTGCATCATCAGCATAACAAGATGATACCAGAGTTATTACGGTAACAAAAAATACTAATATTTTAAACATAAAACTTTCCTTTAAATCAGAAATTACCATTTATATTATACTTGTTAAACGGTAATTTCTGAATAGATTATTACGAATCGTTACTATTAAAATCCTACCCCAATATAAAATGACGGATATCTGTAATCCATATAAAACGGTTCATAGCCTATCGGATAACCATAGTAGTAATAAGGGTTCCAATAGCTGCGCCTGGCTAACACCCCTGTTGAAAAACTAATTCCGGGTCTAACCGCATGTGCATGATGCGGCGGTGCAACTCTGACTTGCGCATGTCCCTTGTGCCCTCTACAACCGTGCATATCCTGATGCGGCATTGCACTTGCTTGAAGTCCGCTTAAACCTAACAAAGAAACCAAACCTAACGCTACTAATTTCTTTTTCATATCTTCACCTCCGATACGTTCCGATTAAGTAACGAATTATAATTATAATTTGTTCATTTTTTATTAATTTTCTTTACAATCTTACTGTTTTGCTCTAATATTGAATAGACGGTGTATGTCGAGAGGTTTATAAATAATGAGAACTTACAATAGAATTTTGTTAAAAGTAAGCGGAGAAGCGTTGTTAGGGGAACAAGAATTCGGAATTGATTATAATCCCGTGCAAATGATTGCTCATGAAATAGAACAGGCAGTAAATGACGGAGTTCAAGTCGCAGTTGTAGTCGGCGGCGGAAACATATTCCGAGGCGTGAAAAACAGCGCAAAACTTGGAATGGACAGAGCTTCCGGAGATTATGTCGGGATGCTTGCTACTGTAATGAACGCAGTTGCACTTCAAAGCGCTTTGAAATCAATCAATATAGATTGCAGAGTTCAATCGGCATTGGAAATCAAACAGATTGCAGAACCTTATATTCGTCACAGAGCAATAAGACACCTTGAAAAAGGTCGTGTGGTGATATTCGCTGCGGGTACAGGAAACCCGTTTTTCACTACGGATACTGCAGCAGCGTTGAGAGCATCGGAAATTAATGCAGATGCGATGCTTATGGCAAAAAATGGTGTTGACGGGGTATATGATGATGACCCGAGAGTTAATCCTAATGCCAAAAAACTTGATAATATTACTTATGCAGACATTCTTAAAAATGATTTGAAGGTAATGGATGCTTCTGCATGCAGTTTGTGTGAACAAAATAACATCCCTATTGTTGTATTTGATTTTGCTGCAAAAGGCAGTCTTACAAAAATAATCAATGGGGAAAAAGTCGGTACTTTTGTTAATTAATTGGAAAGAGGTAAACATGTCAGAAGCAGTTGATGAGTTATTTTTAGAAGGCGAAGAAAAAATGGAAAAAGCTATTGCCCAAATGATGAGAGAATTTGGGACAATCAGAACAGGGCGTGCAAATCCGATTATATTGGACAAAGTTCTTGTTGATTATTATGGTGCACCAACACCATTAAGACAAATGTCACAAGTAACGGTTAGCGAAGGTACAACTTTGATTATCACACCTTATGATAAGACAATATTAAAAGAAATTGAAAAAGCTATTATTAAAGCCGAGCTTGGAATCGCACCAAACAGCGACGGTATTTGTATCAGATTAAAATTCCCGCCTTTAACTGAAGAAAGAAGAAAAGAAATCGTTAAAGATGTTAAGAAAATCGGTGAAGACTCTAAAGTTGCAGTTAGAAATATTCGCAGAGATTTGACTGATTCTCTGAAAAAAATAGAAAAAGAAGAAAAATTACCGGAAGACACTGTAAAAGATTATCAGGATGAAATCCAAAAACTTACTGATAAGTACACAAAATCTATTGATAATTCGGTTTCAGAAAAAGAAAAAGAGGTTTTGACCGTATAATGGATAACAGGATAAGCAGAATAATAACCGGAACTATACTTGGATTTACCGTGCTTGGTATGATATCATACGGCGGTGTCCCTCTGTTCTTGTTGACATTGATTGTAATATACTTTGCAACAAAAGAATATGTTCTTATACTTCGCCATAAAGGTTTTTATCCGAGTATAAAAGTTATTCTGTTTGCTGATGCTTTTTTTGCAATTCTTGCATACTTGAATAAGTTCAATATGTTGTCTTTTGCGGTTACGATATCTTCAATAGCAGCATTTATTTGGGTGCTATTCAAGGGGCGTCAGCCTTATATTGCAAATGTTGCAACTACTATATTGGGATTTATTTATAGCGGGTTATTTCCGTTGTATCTGATATTTATACGTGATATCGGAACACATCCTCAGTATATGTATATGATAAAAATGCCGTCAGAACATGAAGGACTAGGATACTTGGTGCTTTTGTTCTTCTGTGTATTGTTTACGGATACAGGATGCTATTATTTTGGGATGAAGTTTGGTAAACACAAACTGGCACCTGTTATAAGTCCAAACAAAACTATTGAAGGCTCTATCGGTGGGTCACTATGTTCGTTGCTCGGTGCAATAGGTATTGGGTATTTTTATCATATTGCTTGGTACCATTGCATTGTAATCGGACTTTTGATTGCATTCTTTGCTCAAATCGGTGACTTGTGCGAATCCTTGATAAAGCGGGATGCGGGAGTCAAAGATTCCGGCAATACTCTACCCGGACATGGCGGTTTCTTGGACAGAACAGACAGTTATGTCTTTACACTTCCTGTATTGTACTACTATTTCCAATATTTTATTTATACTGACGGAACACTTAATAATATTCTTCAATTCTTTAAAGGCTTGATATAATGTGTCAGAATATTCTTGATATCAAATGTGACAATTCGGAACTTTTTAAGAAGGCAATAACTCATCCTTCTTATACGCAAGAACAAGAATTGTCGCATTTAGAAAGCTACGAGCGACTGGAATTCTTTGGAGATTCCGTATTGAAACTGTATTCCTCAGAGTTGCTTTTGAAGAAATTCCCCGAATACGATGAGGGGAGATTGTCAAAAATTCGTTCAATTTTGGTGTCCGACGCAACAATTGCCAAAATAGCCTTTGATATCGGATTGAATCGTTTAGTAAAAATGTCCGACTCAGAAGAAAAACAAGGGGGAAGAAAGAGAGAATCAAATATTGCCTGTTCGTTTGAGGCATTATTAGGGGCGTATTATTTAGACGGAAAGCAAGCAGAAGTAAAACAGTTTTTAGAATATCGCTTATCAGAGTTTATTGATGAAATTGATACAAACTTTGCGAAGTTTAATGCAAAAGCGGTTTTGCAAGAGTATACTCAATCTTTAACAAAAGAACTTCCCGAGTATGAAGTTGTGAGTATTACAGGACCTGCACACAAACCTGTTTTTAAAGTTCAGGTTAAATACGAAAACAAAATACTGGCTTTTGGTGAAGGAAAGTCAAAAAAAGAAGCCGAGCAAAATGCTGCCTATCAGGCATGTTTAACTCTTGGGATAATAAAGGAATAAATAATGAATAAAATCATCGTTTCACCGTCAATATTGTCTGCAGATTTCGCCAACCTTGAAAGAGATATTAAGCGTGCAGAACAAGCAGGTGCAGATTGGATTCACGTTGATGTTATGGATGGTCATTTCGTTCCGAATATAACTATAGGAATTCCCGTAGTCAAAGCCATTCGTAAGATAACAGGCTTACCGCTTGATGTACACTTGATGATAGAAAACCCTGATAAATATATTGTTGCATTTGCAAAAGCCGGTGCTGATATAATTACTTTTCATTATGAAGCGACTTGTGAAGATACTGTTCACGTAATAGATTTAATCAAAAAGTGTAATATCAAAGCAGGTCTTGCAATAAAACCTAAAACTACACAAGAAAGATTATACCCGTATTTAAAAGATATAGATATGGCTCTTGTTATGACTGTTGAACCCGGATTTGGCGGACAGGAATTTATGCATCACTGCGCAATGAAAATTCCTAAAATAAAAGAGCGAGTAGGAGAAAAATTTATTATCCAAGTTGATGGCGGAATTAATAACGTAACGTCTAAAATATGTACCTCATTAGGTGCAACCTCTCTTGTCGCAGGAAGCTATGTCTATGGGGCACAGGATATGGAGCTTGCTGTCAGAAATTTAAAAAACATGCAATAACTACTTCATTATCCATTATTTGTATAATGCTATAACTGTTCAAATTATGATACAATTGTTTCAAATGAGAGATTTTTCCATAAAGAGTACAATTACATATAAAGTGTATCGTTATATAATTCTTTTAATAGAAGAATTTGTATCAACCATCGGAAATATTGTTATATACGGACGAGAGCTTTTTAGATTGTTCTTTAAACTTGAATTTGATTGGAAATCTATTGTTGAACAATGCGCACGCTTTGGTGTAAGTTCTCTGCCGATTACATTGTCAATTGTAGGAATGACATCGGTAATTGTGGCAATGCAGGTTGCGGGAGAAATGGTGAAACAGGGTGCAGGAAACTATGTAGGCTTGCTTGTTGCAATGCTCATCGTACGAGAAGCCGGTGTTATCATGTCGGGATTTGCAATTATTTTTATGATAGGTTCTTCTATGGCATCAGAGATTGCGACAATGAGAGTTACCGAACAAATCGACGCGATAATTGTTTCTAAGGTCAATCCCATAAGATATCTTTTTGTGCCGCGTGTCGTATCAGGAGTTTTGATGATGCCTCCTGTTATGATTGTGGCATCACTGGTTGGAATTATCAGTGGAGGTGTTGCCGCACACCTCGCGTCGGGACTTTCATATAGAGCATATTTTGAATCTGTATGGAGCGGGCTTTATATGAAGGATATGAACGTGGCTATTTTAAAATCCGTAGTATTCGGTTTTACAATAGCACTAATCAGTTGTGTATGCGGATACACGGCAGAGGGCGGAGCAAGAGGGGTCGGAATTGCAACAACAAAAGCCGTTGTATGGTCGTTCGTTGCAATAGTATTGTGGGATTTACTTTTCTCGATAGTATTTTTCTTTTAAAATAGGTGTGTAATGAGTATTGAAGTAAAAAACTTAATAAAAACGTTTGGACGAAAGACAATAATCAACGATATATCTTTTCGGGTAGAATCGGGAGAAATTCTTGCAATTGTCGGATTTAGCGGTTCCGGTAAAAGTACGGTTTTAAAACTTATTTGCGGTTTGATAGAAAAGGATTCGGGAATTATTGAAACATCGGGTGATATTGCGATGGTGTTTCAATATTCGGCACTTATTGACTCGTTGAATGT
>CAMDZX010000051.1 GCA_945910925.1 uncultured bacterium
GGAAGAAGTAATTCCACAAACTGAACCTGAACCTCAGGAAGAAATTGAGGAAGAAATAATCCCGCAAACGGAACCTGAACCTCAAGAAGAAATTGAAGAAGAAATAATTCCACAAACTGAACCTGAATCTCAGGAAGAAATTGAGGAAGAAATAATCCCACAAACTGAACCTGAACCTCAGGAAGAAATTGAGGAAGAAATAATCCCACAAACTGAACCTGAACCTCAGGAAGAGATTGAAGAAGAAGTAATTCCACAAACGGAACCTGAACCTCAAGAAGAAAAGATACAAGAACAACAAACTCAAAAAGAGGAAGAAGACATATCCATAACAGATGAGATTCTAAAAGAGGATGCAAAAAGAAAGGCTCAAGAAGAAGCAGAACGTCCTGACCCTGTTGAGTCCATGATTGAAGATGCACCGAAAACTGCAAAACAAAAACCTCAGGCATTGGAAACAAAGAGTATACAAACACCTGTCGTTCCTGTTTATTCTGCAGAAATACCGGATGAAGATATTGTAGAAAGTGATGCGGTACAACAAGGTGATAGTATTGAACATCCTGAATTCGGACGTGGTGTGGTGGAAAAGATTATTCAATACGGAGAAAGACGTCTTTGTTCGGTAAACTTTGAGCAGGTTGGTCGCAGATTACTTGACCCAAAAATTTCAGAATTGAAGAAGCTTAATTAAGCATGTTAATTAGTTTTTGAATAAGAAACATTTTTTTCTGACGCCAATTTGTTTTTAATTTAATATCGGTAAGGAATGTTTCTAACATTGTTTTATCAATATAGTATGAAGACATATCCGAAAATTTTCGGTAAAAGTTAAACGCAATTTTTTCGGCATCTTTCCCAAGTTGTATAACCTTTATATTTTCAATATCTTCATCATTTTTGGCATAAAGAATATGAAAACTTTTTTTCGGATATTTTTCTTTAAGTTGTTGACTTGCTTCCATAATCAAATGTGAAGTTTCGTCGTCATCTTCCGGCATTTGCGGATTTTCTACATAGACTAATAATATTTTTTTTGCAGCTTTAAGACATATTTTTAAGTTTTTTATATATTTGTCATATCTCATTTTTACTGCGGGGAAATTACTTTCAATAAGAAGATTCGGATTAAAGTCATAAGGATATATAAATCCTGTTGCTAAATCTTTATATTGAACCATTCCTTCTGTCGGAGTATCTTTTTGCATGGAAATATTTTTTTGCTCCATAAAATTACAGCAATCGAGTAAAAACATATTCATGCGTGTATAGAAACTTCCGCCAAATATTCTGTCAAATGGGAAATCGTGTAACTGCAATTCTTTTTCCCTCAGTAACTCTGAGGTTATGGGCATAGAACCCAAACTTACAACTAAATCATATTTATCTGCCATACTAACAGTGTAACATATTTTCAAATAATAAATATAATTTAAAAGTAGTAAATTATTCTTGTTGAGATATAATATTTGTGACAATTAATTAATTGAAAAGGGAAACAAATATGAGAAATTTATCACCATTACAAGAAGAAAGACTTAAATACCAGCCAAAATTACCTTCATCATTGGCAAGCGGTATCAGTTCTCTTGATTATAGCGAAGGTTCTGTAACGGAATCAGTAGCAAATCAAGCAGAAATTAAAGAATTATTTGCTAATACATACGGCAAACCTGTTGTAACCTTTTCTGCTTCAAATGAATCAAAATCATTGGAAGCAAGAAACGTTGGTGTAATCCTATCAGGCGGACAAGCTCCGGGCGGACACAACGTCATTGCAGGTTTGTATGATGCTTTGAAACAATCAAATTCACAAGGTAAATTGTACGGGTTCTTAGGCGGTCCTTCAGGAATTATAGAAGGCAAATACGTAGAATTTACGGATTCATTTATTGATGAATACAGAAATACAGGCGGGTTTGATATTATCGGTTCAGGCAGAACAAAGCTTGAAACAGAAGAACAATTCGCCAAAGCTCTTGATGTTTGTAAAAAATTAAACATCTCTGCGGTTGTTATTATCGGCGGTGATGATTCTAATACAAACGCAGCATTATTGGCTGAATGGTTTGTTAAGAATAATGCAGGAATTCAAGTTATCGGATGTCCTAAAACAATTGACGGCGACTTGAAAAACGAACAAATTGAAATTTCTTTCGGTTTCGATACCGCAACAAAAACTTATGCAGAACTTATCGGAAATATTGAAAGAGATGCAAATTCTGCTAAAAAATACTGGCACTTTGTAAAAATTATGGGTAGAAGTGCTTCTCACGTAGCTTTGGAAGCTGCTCTTCAAACTCAGCCAAACATTACTTTAATATCGGAAGAAGTTGAAACAAAATCAATGTCTTTATCTTCTGTTATTGATTATATGGTTGATATCATTGTAAGACGTTCGGAAATGGGCAAAAACTTTGGTATTGCAGTTATTCCTGAAGGCTTGATTGAATTCATTCCTGAAATGAAATCAATGATAGCTAACTTGAATGACGTTATGGCTGCTCTTGAAAAAGAAGGCACAAGCGTAAGTTTTGATGTTGTTGAATCAAGACTTGAACCTGCTAATGCAAAGGTTTACAGTTCATTGCCGACGCTTATTAAAACTCAATTACTTGCAGACCGTGACCCGCACGGTAATGTTCAAGTTTCAAAAATTGAAACAGAAAAACTCTTAATCGAAATGATTTCATCAAAACTTGCAGAATTGAAATCAGCAGGCAAATATACGGGTAAATTCAATGCACAAGCTCACTTCTTCGGATATGAAGGAAGATGTGCTTTCCCTTCAAACTTTGATGCTGATTACTGCTACTCACTCGGTTATAACGCTTATGCGTTGATTTCCTTCGGTTTAACAGGTTACTTGTCATCAGTAAGAAACCTTAACGAACCTGCATCAAAATGGGTTGCAGGCGGTGTTCCGCTTACAATGATGATGAATATGGAACGCAGACACGGCGAAATGAAACCTGTAATCAAAAAAGCGTTAGTTGAACTTGAGGGTCCTGTATTCAGAAAACTTGAACAAAACAGAGAGGACTGGGCACTTAATGACAAATACTTGTTCTCAGGTGCTATTCAGTACTTCGGACCAAGTTCTGTTTGTGATATTACAACAGTTACTCTTAAACTTGAACAAGAAAGCAAATTAGTTAACGCTTAGTAATACAAATAAATATAATCGGGGGTGCTAAATGGCATTCCCGATTTTATTTTGCCCAATTGGAGAATTTTAAAAAAAGACCTTTATAACATAATACTATTACTATGTTTTACAATTATTATGAAGATTATCAATACGACAGTTGTGTTTCTAAAGGGATTTGTTCAATAGGCCCGAGAACTTCTTCGTTGCAAGAAGCTCTTATAATGTATCTTAAACTTCTGGCATTTTATACAATAGAGCTTAAGAACTTTGGCGGACATAATAAAGATGCGGAACAACTTATTCTTGATACCATAGCAACTCTTATGTCTAATCTTGAAACTGCTAACAAACAGTTTGAAAAAATGCTTGTAGGTATAAAAACACTTATTACCGAGTCAAAAAAAACATATCTTAAATTGTGCAAAAGTAAAAATATAGAACCTAAATATATTCAATCGACTATAAAGTTAGATGAAAATCTTGATATTACAAAAATTATCCAACAGGGAGAAAGAGAATATGCCAAACGATTGGAATATTTATCGCCTGAAAGAAAGAATTTGTTTGAGGTAATGGCACATATAATTAAGAGTCTGAGTATCAATGTTGTGAGTATACAATCATATTCAAAAAATGATGCACTTGAAAAAGAAGGTTTTGAAAAAATTCTGATATTATTAAATTTTTTGAACTATCAGGACACAAATACGGATGATATTTTAGAAGAAATAAAATTAAGTGCAATTATAGATTACAAGTTATCTAAACGAATTGATGAATTGAAAATTCAAAGATACGGAGAGCCCGAATCAGTAGAAGTGTCGCTTTCCACGCGTCCGGGTAAAGCAATTCTGGTTGCCGGAACTTCACTCAGAGAGCTTGAGGAAGTTCTTGAACAAACAAAAGATAAAAATACAGATGTCTATACGCATGGAGAAATGCTTGTTGCGCATACATATCCTAAGTTTCAACAATATGAACATCTCAGAGGACATTACGGGGTAGGGGTTGAAAACTGTTTGCTTGATTTTGCAACATTCCCGGGTGCAATACTAATTACAAAATACGCAATAGAAAATATAGAATACCTTTATAGGGGGAGATTATTTACAACAGATTATTTTGTTCCGAAAGGAGCAGTAAAAATAAAGAATAATGATTATTCCCCGCTTATTGAGTCTGCTCAAAAAGCAAAAGGGTTCAAACGCGGCAAAGAAAAAGAAAATATTACTGTCGGTCTGTCCAAAACAGATATAGATAGAGAGTTTGAAAAATTGATTAACAGTACAAATAAATTTAAACATATAGTTATACTCGGACCCGAAAGTTATAACAAAGATAACCGATTGTATTATAAGAATATTTTAAAGAACATGCCGAAGGATGTATTTGTCATATCTTTTTCTGAACGGGAAAACTGTGACAATATGATATCTTTGAACGGTACAACAAATTTTGAAATTATTTATTATATTCTGGATAAAATATCTGCATCTTCAAATTTAAAAAATATTGATATTTCAATTTTTATCTCAAAATGCGATAAACACACAATATCAAATATTATCAGTTTAAAAGAAAAAGGTATTAAGAATATATTTTTGAGTAAATGTACGCCAATTATGCTTAATCCGACTCTGACAAGTATAATATCCAAGCATTACAACATTTTGCCTGCCGAACATCCGCTTGATGATTTGAAAATTATTACAGGTCGGTAGTAAAGAGCTTATTGATTTATTAGGCTAAATAGTTGTTGTCGGCTTGGTAAAGCCGACTTTGCTGCCTGAATAGTGGACAGAAGGCGTTGTGTTTGATTAACAATATAAATGTACAATACATTTTTATAACATATTGAATATGCGGAGGTATAAATGAACATAGTAGAGCCAATTAGGAATCTAAATGATATTAAAAGAATTGAGCAACTTCTTGAAAAACAGCGTTTTCGTGACTTAATATTGTTTACAACCGGAACCAATTCAGGTTTGAGGATTTCTGATATATTGAATTTGGATGTATCAGATGTGAAAAATAAGGATTATATTAATATTATTGAAAAAAAGACCGGAAAAAATAAAAGGTTTCCCATTAATCCGAAGTTAAAAAAGATGTATGCTAAATTTACCGAAAAGAGAGAAATAAATGAACCGTTATTTCTTTCTGTATTCGGTCATAGAATGGAAAGAACACAATGCTATCGTATAATTAATAATGTTTGCAAACAGGCAGGTATTGATTATAAGGTAGGGACACATACATTGCGTAAAACATTTGGTTATCATCATTATCAACAATTTAAAGATGTCGCAATTTTACAAAAAATATTCAATCATTCCTCTCCACAAATTACATTGAGATATATTGGAATAGATCAAGATATTATTGATAGAAGTTATAATAATTTTGTTCTTTAGCAATAGCTCAATAAATTAAAAACATCAACACAATATTCATTGTGTTGATGTTATGTTTACTGACAATACAGATTGTATCACAAATAGAGTATTAATATAGTTTATGTTAAGAAAAATATATATATTTTACATTAAATTCATTTTTATTATATCTGTTATTTGTTTTATATAAACACAACTATTTTCAATAGGTTATGCAATATTTATAAATATTTTATTATTCAACACAATGAATATTATGTTGAATAGGATAATTGAGTGGAAGAAGCAGAAATAAAAAGAGTTGTTGGGCAACAAATAAAGAAATATCGTAATTTGATAGGTTTATCTCAAACAGCCTTGGGGAAGATGGTAGAATTACAACAACGCCAGATTGTGCGAATTGAAAAGGGTGAATCATTTCCTCAGCTTTCTACGCTTGTTAAATTAGCCAAAATTTTCAACTGTAATATTGATGATTTTTATAGAGATATGCCGTTTAAGGACAAAAATAATGCGATAAGTGAAATTGTTGATATTTTGCAAGGTTGTAATTTATCGCAACTTGCAGATATATATTCAATTTCAAAGATAGTACGTAACAATTTGACTTGTGTATAGGGTTTAGAAATGAATTACAAACTGATAGACATGAAGGTTTTTGGGGATGAGAGAGGGAAATTAGTTTCACTTGAAGGTGGTATGAATTGCCCTTTTGATATCAAACGTGTTTATTATATTTTTGATACCCTTCCTGACCAAGAAAGAGGGAAACACGCTCATAAAGAGTTGGAACAGATTATTATAGCAATGGATGGGGCGTGCCAGTTTGTTTTAGATGATGGTAAAACAAGAGAAGAAGTTTGGCTAAATCGTCCTGATGTTGGTTTATACATCGGTAAAAATATGTGGAGAGAAATGCGACATTTTTCTTATGGTTGTAAACTTATGGTTTTAGCAAGCAAATATTATGATGAAAAAGAATATATAAGGGACTATGACGAATATTTGAAAGAGGTTAAATAGTGGTTAAGTTTGCATTTGATAATATAAAAATATCCGGCATCTCTTCTGTTGTCCCATCAAAAGAGCTTTGTCTTCTTGATGATAAAAACCTATACAATGGAGATGAAAAAAGAATTAATCGAGTAGTTAAATCTTCCGGTTTTTTAAAGCGTAGAATTACTGAGCCAAATGTTATGACCTCGGATTTATGTTTACAAGCAGCAGAGGATTTAATAAAAAATCTTAAGATACAAAAAAGAGAAATAGATGCCTTATTATTTCTAAGCTACACACCTGACTATCTTATGCCGGCAACATCATATGTTTTACATAATAAGCTGGGATTATCAGAAAATTGCATTTGTATGGATATACCTCAAGCTTGTTCGGGTTATATTTTGGGTCTATATCAAGCATCAATGATGCTAAATGCAGGATGTAAAAATGTTCTATTACTTGTGGGAGATAGCTTTTCAAAATTTAGTGACATGTTTAAAAACAATACAGCTCCTGTATTTGGTGACGCAGGAAGTGCCACATTAATAAAATACGACAAAGATGCTGAAAAAATGTATTTCAATATTAATTCCAATGGTAAAGATTTTGACGCTTTAATATGTGAAAATGGTGGCTTTAGAAATCCTGTTAAAAAAAATGATTTTTATGAAAATGAAGACTATACGTACAATTCCAGAATGGACGGCGGAAGAATTTTCGACTTCACAATGGAAAATGTAGCACCAAATATTGAAGGCTTACTTGAATTTGCAGGAATGAAAGTTGACGACATTGACAAATTTGTTTTTCATCAGGCAAATAAATTTATACTGGAAAATATTGCAAGAAAACTCGATATATCTCCTGAAACAATTTCTACCGAAACTTTAACAAATTACGGAAATCAATGCGGAGCATCTATTCCTTGCACAATTTCAAATGTATATAGCAAAGAAGTTTCAACCCAAAATGTAAGATGTTTACTTTCAGGTTTTGGTGTGGGCTTAAGCTGGGCAAGTGCAATTGTTAATCTTGATAATATATATTGTTCAAAATTAAACGAATATAAAGGAGTTTCAAATGAATAGAGAAGAATTTTTAACAAAATTAAAAGATATATTACAAACTGAAGCAGATATAACATTTTCAACAGATTTATTTGACATTGATGAATGGGATTCATTATCTATGATTACAACAGTTGCATTTTTAGATAATGAATGTGGGCAAAAAGTTACAGTAAAAGATGTTCAAGAAATTGACACAGTTGAACAATTAGCTAAAATAGCAGGAGTTGAATAAATTGATATCAGGGGAATATGTTAATCTTAGAGATGTAGAGATTGAAGATGCGGAATTTATTTTATCCTTACGTTGTGACGAAAAAAAAGGAAAATATCTTCATAAAACAGAAAACAATATAGAAAAACAACAAAATTATATAAAGAAATACAAAACGCTTGATAGTGAATATTTTTTTATTATTGAAAACAAAAAACATGAAGCTATCGGAACGTATCGAATTTATGATATACAAAAAGACAGTTTCTGTATCGGCAGTTGGCTTATGGTTAATGATGCAGACACAAATGAAGTCATAGAGGGAGATTATCTTGTTCGCAAATTTGGATTTGATACCCTCAAAACTGATAAACTTCATTTTGACGTCAGAAAAGAAAATAAAAAAGTTATTCGTTATCACAAAATGATGGGTGCAAAGGTCGTTGGAGAAACAGACTTAGATTATCTTTTTGAATGTACAAAAGAGGATTATCTAAATAATATTAGGAAATATATAGGAGGTATATAATTGGATTTAATAGTACAAAAAATAATAAAATTACTTTCTTGCTTTATTATTGATAAAAATAAAAGAGTTACCTTTAGAAAAAAATGGTTAGTAAATAATAAGACAAAAGAATATGGTGCAAAAGTTGCAAATAATATACTTTCACTATTATCTTTAGAATCAGATACTCCCCAATTAGATATTTTAAAAGAAAATCTTCGGGTTATAGAAATAGAAACTTTTTCTTATTGTAACAGACAATGTTGGTTTTGTCCAAATTCTTTTATTGATAGACACACATTGAATATTCTAATGGATGAAAACTTATATCTAAAAATATTAAATGAACTAAAAGAGATAGATTACAAAGATATCATCACTTTTAGTAGATATAATGAACCATTTGCCGATAGAATAATATTGAAAAGATTAAAACAAGCCCGTAATATATTGCCAAAAGTACAATTGTATACACATTCTAATGGAGATTATTTAACAAAAAATTACTTAGATGAAATAGCTCGGGCTGGATTAAATACTCTAAAATGGCAATATTATCTGCAAAAAAATGAAGAATTTAACCCTGAAAAAATTCTGAATAATATGGACAAGCGAATTAAGAACTTAAATTTAACTTACGAAATAATAAATAAAGATTCCAACAGTGTCAACTTAAAAGTTAATTATCCTAATATTGACATAGAATACCAAGCATTAAATTTTGCCCAAAATGGCTGTAATAGGGGTGACACATTAGATACGATATCAGCATACGACAGAAAAAGTCCTTGTTATGTACCATTTGAAGCATTATATATTGATTATAACGGTAAAGTTATGCCATGCTGCAACTTAAGATCTGATATTGAAGCACATAATTCATTTATAATGGGAGATGCTAATAAACAAACTCTTGCAGAAATATTTACATCAAATAAAATGGTAAACCTCAGAAGAAATTTAATAGGAAACTCTAAAAAAATTGCACCTTGTAACTCCTGCAGTTTTGGCACATGGAAGCAACTAAAATGTATGGAGAATGTTTATGTCAAATAAAAAAGAACTAACTATAATAATGTCATGTTATAATCAAGCTCTGTATATTGAAAAAGCTGTTGATTCCGTATTAATGCAAGAAACTAATTTTAATTGGGAATTGATTATTACAGATGACCACTCAACAAAAGACAATAGTATTGAAATAATTAACAAACTACAGGCTGAAAATTCTCAAAAAATAAAAATTCTATTATCGGAACATAATGGTGGATATTTAGAAAACGTTTTAAGGGCAAAAAATATAACAAAGACAAAATATTTTTGTTTACTTGATGCTGATGATTATTGGATTGATAAACACTATTTGCAAAAAGCATTTGATTTTTTAGAATCACACAAAGATTTTACAATATATTCTACAAATGTGAAATGCTTATACGAAGATAATAATGAAGAAACATATATTAAAACTCATATAAAAAGTACCAATTTTGATATTAACAATTTTTTAAATAATAATATTATTATTCCACAAACAACTGGCTCTTTTTTTAGAAATATTATATTTGCAAATGGTATACCTAAACAAATGCTAAACTCTAAAAACTCAATTTCTAAATATTCTTTTGAGGGTGATTTTGCACGCTATCTGATGCATCTAAAGTATGGTAAAGCACATTTTGAAAACTATAATAGTGGTGTATATAGAATACTGTCTAATGGCATATGGAATAAACGAACTAAATTTGAGCAAAATTTATTAATGGCACAATTTATGTATGACTTTAACAAATACTTTGATTATAACTACGACAAATTTTTCACACAAAAAATGCTGGAATATTACAATCAAGGATTAGAATCTATAACAAATAAAAACGAAGAATTAAATTGTTCAAAAGAAATTTATAAAATTTTTGAAAATATATATAATTACCTTAGAAAAATTAAAAATAAACCCAAAAAACTAAACTTTAAATATTCAATAATTTTAAAATTATACAACGCATTAAAACAAAAACTTATAAAGAAAAATATAATTTAGCTGGAGAATATAATATGGCAAAAGTATTAATAACATTTCTACAACCGATAATTGGCAACAATCAAGAAAATCTTGTTTGTTATTACGAGAGTTTAACAAAGGAATTAAAACGTAATAATAATGAAGTTCTTTTGCTTAATACAATTTATGACGCCAATATGCGAAAACAAAAACTTGTATCCGAATGGATTAACAGTTGGATTGATACTATTAAAAAATTCAAGCCTGATATAATTTTCGCTTTTAATAATCGCATTTTTGAAGAAATTATACAAATAACAGATTGTCCAATTGTTCTTTTTGAAGCAGATTTAGCTGATTTCTTTGTCAATATTGAGTTTATAAAAAATTATAAAGAACGCTATTACATGGTTACGTTCTTCGAAAAGTACATTGATACATATAAACAACTTGGAT
>CAMDZX010000052.1 GCA_945910925.1 uncultured bacterium
ACTTCCCGACAATACGGTTGATAAAGCGATGCTTCGTTCGGTGCTTGTTCATATTGTCGATAAACAGCCTGCAATAAATGAAATATACAGAGTTGTAAAACCCGGAGGAGTTTTTTGTGCGTTTGAACCTATTATACGTTCAAACACAAGATATTCAGAACTTTTAGACCCTAAGTATATTGATTCATATTATGAATTTAAGGATGCAGAGGATAAAATCATGTCAGATGTGACTGATTCTCTCTGTAATTTTGATGATTTTACATTAAAGGGTAATATGGACAGAGCCGGTTTTTCATCATCATCAACAATGATTCACACAATAGAATCAAAATATACGGTAACTCGAGAAATGGTCATACCTTGGTTTGTATCACCGCCTTCACCTGACAGACCTTCTATGAAAGAAAGATTTTTGAAGTTTTTTGATGAAACAAAGGTAGATAAGTACATATCTGATATACAGAATTATCTGGAAGGCAGAGAAATAAGCCTGAAAACAAATTCGGTTTTACTATACGCAGTAAAATAACATAGCACCGGATTTTGGGCATATCGGCAGACTAAAGTCTATAAACAAAATTATTTATTATTTAAAAGAGAATGACCCGAAAGTCATCCTCTTTTTTGGTATTTCTACCGGCTGTCAACCGTTATTTTAGTCTTCTCGTTTAAGGTCTTCACTTGAATCAAGTAATGTTTTCAACTCTTTTCTTGCGATACGAGGAAGATTTAATGTTGCATTTCCGCCAACACAACCGCCTTCGCAGCACATAACCTCTACAAGGTTACATCCCGAACAGCTTTTATCTTTAACAAATTTTTTCAAATCTTTTGCCGTTTCTTTTGTCAAACCGCTGATTACATAAGGTTTTATATCATCAGGATTTTTGGCAACCGATTTGACTGCCTCTGCAACACCTGTTGTGTTTCCAAAATTACGAGCTTGTTTAGAGCCTTCTACACCTGATTTGTCTTCTTCACATTCCGTGATTTGTATTTTCTTAGCAATAAACAACGCCCCAAGTTCTTCGTATGTCATAACATAATCAACATTAGGGTTTTCCATTGATTCTTTACGTTTGGCAACACAAGGACTTACAAACACGGTTACTGCATCAGGGTTTGCTTTTCTTACAAGTTCTGCCGTGTAATAAAGCGGAGTTCCTGTTGTAGACCTGTATTCTTTGAGTTCTGGAAGATGTTTATCAACAAACCTGTTGTATCCTGCACAACATGATGTTGTCATAAACGGTTGTCCTTCTTCCATTCTTTCTTCAAATTCTTTTGCCTCGTTTATTGTTGTAATATCTGCCCCTTGAGCAACTTCAACAACTTCATCGAAACCTGCTTTTTTGATAGCGGTTTTTAACTGATAAATATTCCCCGGAAGTTGTCCTACAAGTGACGGTGCAAACATTGCAATAACTTTTTTATCGGTATCTTTAATGTTTTTTAGAATATCAATAATTTGACTCTTTTCATTTACTGCACCGAAAGGACAAGCGGCAACACATTTTCCGCAAGTGATACATTTATCAAAGTCGATTCTTGTAATTCCGTTGTCATCCTTATGAATAGCACCGACAGGACAAGCATCTTCACAAGGAACTGCAAGTTTTACAATTGCGTTATAAGGACAAGCGTTCATACACATTTTACAACCTTTACACTTGCTGCCGTCGATTTTAGAACGCCCGTTTACCATATCAATCGCACCGAATTTACATGCGGATTGACAAGGTCTTGCAACACATCCTTTGCATAAGTCCGTAACATATATTCTGCTTGGTACACAACCTGCACATGCGGCATCAAGCACGGTTAAAGGATCTTCTTCAGGTTTTGTTCTTTCAAGCGCAGCTTTTGCATACTTGTCAAGCGGTTGGGTTTCATCATCATCTTCCAACGCAAAACCTAAACCTGCCTTAACACGTTCTTTCAAAATAGCACGTTCTTTATAAACACAACATCTGTAAGGAACTTCTGCTCCTTTCGGACGCATTGCATAAGGGATTAATCTTGTATTTTCAGCATAATCATCCGATAAAAATGCTTCTATAATTCGTGCCAGAATTTCTTTCTTTAAGTGTATTGATTGACTATTATTATTACTCATTTTCGTTTAACTTCCTATCTATTTCCTGTAAAACTTTGTCTATTGTAGCTTCTTGAATAACGGTATCATTAACGGTTACGTATGGTGCTTTGGAATATTCCGAACTGTGTGTGCAGAAGTTAAGACAAGTGCTGCCTGTTACTTCGACATCTTCTCCGTATTTCTTTTTTGCAATGTCTACTAAATCCTGTAATTGAGATGCTCCCATTACAAAACAGGTTGTACCCATACAAATTTTTACATTAACTTTTGCCATTTCTTTTTCCTTTATTATACGTGCTACCCTTAAATATATTTCTTTTTACATAAACTGTATCGTAACTTTTTTAATGTACTTGTCTTGAAGAACTTTTGCAATCTTCTTTATTATATTTTTTCTGATTTCAATCTCAATCGGCAGATTAGGGTCATAATGTGCCTGATTTAATTTTGCACCAACCATGAAAAGAATACAATCACTTTCAAGGAAGAATTTTACAAGTTCACCTGCCGCATCGTTTTGAGATTTTCCATCCTCAAGATATTCATAAGTTCTTGTAAGTGTTAAAATCCCTTCTGTCACCAAATCAACACCCTCCATATAGGAAACCGAAGGAAGTCGTCCGGCATTAGCAAGGACAGGAGTGTCAATCGGAATATTTAATTCTCTGGAGATAAGATTTGCCGTAGTTCCGCCACTAATTGCTTTTTTCCCGTCAAAATCTTTAAATACGTTTGCCCAGTAATTATCTTTTTCCATATGAAAAGGCGGCCCTGTGAAAAGCATAGATTTTCTTGGGGTTCTGCAATGTACACAAACACAAGAAATATCGTCTTTAGCTTTTCTGTCAGGTTCAAGCGAACGTGCAAAATGAACAATATATTCAGATAATTCTTTGCTTGTTATATATTTATTTTCGTTTAACTGTTGAAAAACTGCATCAATCAAGCCTTTACGTCTTAATCCCAATTTGAATTTATCAGTTCCCAGTCCTGATTGGGTGACTCCGTCCGAACAGAACAGAAGTCTGTCACCTTCTTTGAGTTTAATCTTATACACGTGCATTTTACGGTTTTTGAAGGCTTCTGATGTTATTATTTCACATTCGGGTTCCATAAGTTCGTTGTTGCGAATCCATAAAAATTGAGGATTTCCTTCTTCAACGATTTTTGTAGTTCCGTCAGAACTGCAATCCATAACCGAAAATGTAGAATAACTGATTTTTCTTTTTTGACAAACAGGTAGAGAGTTCATCATGATTTCGCAAGCCTTGCTAACATCAGAATCCGCTTCAATAAACTTTAAAAGCATGGTTGCAGTCATGCTTGCCAGAATATTTGCCTTAACACCGCTTCCTAATCCGTCAGATAAAACAGCTAAAAGTCTGTCAGTTTCAGGGTATCTTCTGGACACAAAATAATCACCGTATGTGTTTTGGTTATATTTTTTTTCTTGTGTACAGCAAATATCCAAAAACATAATTATTCTTCCTTATTATCTTCGGTAGTATAATCATCAGCAATTGTGCTCAGCAGAAGTTCTGTTTCTACCATGTGTTCACCCAGCAAAATGGCTATTTCTTGAACTTTTGCAATATTCTTACTGATAACTTGTTTTGCCTTTTCTGCAATTTTTTCTCTGTTCAACTCCGTTTGAGTAACGTCGGTTATAATTGCACCTACAATCTCGTTTTCTTCAATAATGAAAACATTTATATCATACAATTTGTTACCTGAAATATAATGTTCTTTGTGAATATCTTTTCCGGTTTTGAGTGCGGTTTTTAATAAATCGGCAAAAGGTATTATACGGTCTATATCCGCACCGTTGATACCTTCAGGTCTTTCGGCAAAAACTTCATACATATCGCCCGTAAACATTTTCATAAACGCATCATTCGATTCTAATATTTTATGGTCATTGTCTATCATAACCATAGCTGACGGCATACATCTGAGCATCGCTGCGGCTTTTCTTAGTGCGATTTTTCTCATGTAAGATACGCACATGGAAGGTTCTGCCTCTCCTGCAAGTATTGCGCAGGCAAGTTCACGACAAGTCTGAAATCCGCATCCGCCGCAATTCAGTTCGTCTTCTTCGTTGTGTTTACCGATACGCTCCATTGTTTTCATAATATCTTCATGCCTGAACTCTTGTTTCTTTTGGTCTATTCTTGAATAATCCATATTAACAACCGTTTTGGCAGTTTTAGGAATACTGTCACGTTTATTGAAGTTATTAAGAACATCCGAAGTTTTTAAAATGGTAGACTTACACATGCTTATTCCCGGCCCGTTAATACATCCGCCGTCACATCCTAAGGCCTCAACAAAAATCTTCTCCTCAAGTCTGTCAGGGTGGAGTCCGTTAAGAGCTTTGTCCAAGCTCTGTAACGTACATATATCTATTAACTGAACGTCATTATCCATCCCTATATATTTTAATGTTTCGTTCATTCCGCCCAGTATTGGATAAAGAGCACCTTCATTTGATTCTTCGGGAACAAAATTCTCATCAGGCAGAACTTCAATTTTTGCCAAATCAATGTAAGATTCTTTTATCCAATAATTAAGTTCATCAAACGTCAAAGCCGCATCAATCAATTCGGGGCATCTGTCTGATTCATTCTTCTTTGCGATACACGGCCCGATAAATACAATTCCGATATCATCGCCGTATTTTTCTTTTAGCATTTTGGCATGCGTAAGTGCCGGTGAAGCAACAGGAGTAATATAATCTGCGTATTCGGGTTTGTAGTATCTTATGTAATCAACAACAACAGGACAGGCGCTGGAAATAAATAAACCCTTGTCTGCCTGTTTAACCATTTTAGCAACTTCAATTGATACCTCTTGAGCCCCTAAAGCGGTTTCACTAACATCAGTAAAGCCCAGAGTCTTTAAAATCGTTATAATTTGTTGTTTGGTATAATCAAAGATGCTTATCCAACTTGGAGCTAATGACACAATAACACGTTTTTTTGCAGCAAGAATACCTTTTACTTTATCAATATCGTATCTGATTCTCTTAGCGTTTGAAGGGCAAACCGTAACACAATGTCCGCAAGCTATACACCTGTCTGCAAGAACTGATGCACTACCATCTTTTATTTGGATGGATTTTACATAACATTCCCTTACGCATTTATAACAGTCGTGACACTCGTTTTTGAGCGTATAAACCGGTGAAAGCTTGTTTCCCATACTATAATTCCTCTAATA
Source organism: uncultured bacterium (assembly GCA_945910925.1). Classification (GTDB taxonomy): domain Bacteria; phylum Cyanobacteriota; class Vampirovibrionia; order Gastranaerophilales; family Gastranaerophilaceae; genus UMGS1585. Next base: position 5,321 of record CAMDZX010000052.1, read on the forward strand.
TCTTTTTGAGTTCCAAATATGTAATATTGCAATATTCTTTTCCGTTGATAATTATGATAGGACCTTTTTCACATTTATTGGTGCATCTGAGTCCTACAAGGTCTATCTTTGCATCAGCTTGATGTTCGTTTATGTAATCTTCAAGTGTTTCTATATTTTCATCGTTTCCTCTTGCGTAGCAAGAACTTCCCATACAAATTTTAATTTCGTTCATAATATTTTAGCTTTCAATATGTGTGTCATCAATCGTTAACTGTACAAAATGTCCGATAAGGTTTTCATTCCATACGTGAATATCTTCCGGAACATCCAATATACATTGTGTAAAGTTCCATATATATTTTACACCAGATTCTATTAAAAAGTCAGCAACTTTTTGTGCTTGAGAGTGAGGAACTGTCAAAATAGCTATTTCCACACCTAAACGTTTTGTTAAATCCGGCAATTTACTTATGTGAAAAATCTGTTTATCATCAATACTGATGCCTGTTTTTAAATCGTTGCTATCAAATAATGCAAGGATTTTAAATCCGTAATAGTCAAAGTTATCATTTTTGGCAAGAGCAAGTCCGAGATTCCCTGCACCCACAATAAAAACATCTTTTGTTTTGCTGAAAGTAAGTTTTTTCTCAATAACTTCTTTTAATTCTGTAACCGCATAACCTACTTTACATTTTCCCTTGTAATCAAGAAGTTTGATATCTTTTCTGATTTGTGAATCATCAATATTCAAAAGCTGAGATAGTTTCATACTCGAAACATACTCTATACCTTGTTCTATAAAATCTACAAGAACACAATGATACAAGGTTAAACGGCTTATTACTTTGTTAGACAATCTATCGTTCATACAAACTTACTCTTCTCAATTTAAAAGAGCAAGGAAGGATTACTCCCTTGCTCTTAAAATATTTAAACTATACAACACCGTTGAAAGCGTCTATATAGATTTGTTTGATTTGATCCATTAACGGATATACAGGGTTTGCACCTGTGCATTGGTCGTCGTATGCCAATTCTACTAATTCATCAAGGTTGTTGAAGAATTCTTTTTCGTCTACACCAAAATCTTTGATTGAATTTGGTAAGTTAACTTTCTTCATTAATTCATCAACTGCTTTAATCAGTAATTCAACCTTTTCATCATCGTTCTTACCGCCCAAACCAAGTTCATCAGCGATTTGTGCATATTTTGTTTTTGCACAAGGGAACTTGTATTGAGGGAAGATTGCTTGTTTTTTAGGTTTATCAGATGAGTTGAATTTAATGATTTGTCTGATTAATAATGCGTTAGCAACCCCGTGTGGAACGTGGTACATAGCACCAAGTTTGTGAGCCATAGAGTGGCATAATCCTAAGAATGAGTTAGCGAATGCCATACCTGCAATAGTTGCAGCATAGTGCATTTTTTCTCTTGCGATAGGATCGTTAGCACCTTCAACATAGCTTCTTTCAAGATATCTGAAGATTAATTTTGTAGCTTCTAAAGCGTTTGAATTTGTAAAGTTTGTAGCCATACAAGAAACATATGCTTCGATAGCGTGAACTAATGCGTCGATACCTGATGCAGCAGTTAAGCCTTTAGGCATACCGTCAACAAAGTTAGGGTCGATGATAGCCATATTAGGTGTCAATGCGTAATCAGCGATTGCATATTTTACGTGAGTTTCATCATCAGTAATGATTGCAAACGGTGTTACTTCAGAACCTGTACCTGATGTTGTAGGAATAGCAACCATAGTAGCTTTTACTCCAAGCTCAGGAATTGAACAAATTCTCTTTCTGATATCCATAAATCTCATTGAAATATCTTCAAAGTTTGTTTCAGGTTGTTCATACATTAACCACATAATCTTAGCAGCATCCATAGGAGAACCGCCACCTAATGAAATGAATACATCAGGTTCGAAAGTCTTAACCATAGCCATAGCTTGATTAATTGTAGATAATGTAGGGTCAGGTTTAACATCAAAGAAGATTTGATATTCAATACCGATTTCATCTAAAACGTTGATAATTGCGTTTACCGCACCTGAATCAAATAAGAATCTGTCTGTAACGATAAATGCACGTTTTTTACCTTGAAGTTCACGGAGAGCTAAGTCAACAGCACCTCTCTTGAAGTAAACTTTAGAAGGAACTTTGAACCATAACATATTTTCTCTCCTTTCAGCAACGGTTTTGTAGTTCAGTAAGTTTTCAACGCCTACGTTTCCTGAAACAGCGTTGCCGCCCCAAGAACCGCAACCAAGTGTTAATGACGGTTCTAATTTGAAGTTGTATAAGTCACCGATACCGCCTTGAGAAGATGGAGAGTTAATTAATACTCTACAAGTAGGCATTTTTTCTGCATATTTGTCGATTCTTTCTTTGCGACGTTCATCGGTATAAAGAACAGAAGTGTGACCTAAGCCGCCTTTTGATACAAGCTCATAAGCCATTTCTGCTGCTTCTTCGTAGTTTTTAGCTCTGTACATTGAAAGGATTGGAGAAAGTTTTTCTCTTGAGAACGGATCTTCCCAATCAACTTTTGGTCTTTCTGCCAATAAAATTTTTGCATCTTCAGGAGTTTCAAAACCTGATAATTCTGCAATTCTGTGTGCGCTTTGACCAACAATGTCAGGGTGAGCAGTACCACGTTTAGGGTCAATAAACGGAAGTGCAATCATTTTCTTTTCTTCTTCAGCACTTACAAGGTATGCTCCTCTGTATAAGAATTCTTTCTTAACTTCTTCGTATACGCTGTCAACAACAACAACTGATTGTTCAGAAGCACAAATCATACCGTTGTCGAAAGTTTTTGACATAAGGATTGAAGAAACAGCCATTTTGATATCAGCAGTTTCATCAATAACAGCAGATGTATTACCCGGACCTACACCTAATGCAGGGTTACCTGATGAATATGCTGCTCTAACCATACCAGGACCGCCTGTTGCCAAAATACAATCAATTGAAGCGTGTGTCATAAGCATGTTAGACAATTCAATTGAAGGAACGTCAATCCATCCGATAATATCTTCAGGAGCACCGGCCTTAACAGCAGCTTCAAGAACTAATTTTGCAGCTGCAATTGTACAGTTCTTTGCTCTAGGGTGTGGTGAAAAGATAATTGCGTTTCTTGTTTTCAAAGCGATTAATGATTTGAAAATAGCAGTTGATGTAGGGTTTGTTGTAGGAACAATACCTGCAAGAACTCCTAAAGGTTCAGCAAAAATCTTAGTTCCGTTGATTTTGTCCTCTTTAATAATTCCGCATGTTTTTGCATTTTTGTGTTTGTTATAAATGTATTCGGATGCAAAGTGGTTTTTAATGATTTTGTCTTCTAATACACCCATCCCTGTTTCTTCGATTGCCATTCTTGCAAGAGGGATTCTTGCTTTATCGGCAGCTGTTGCTGCAGCTTTGAATATAGCATCTACTTTTTCTTGTGAAAATGTTGAAAATATACGTTGAGCTTTCTTAACCTTTTGAATCAATATTTCCAAAGCTTCCGGCGTATCTACCAAAGTACTTGCTGCCAAGTCTTTTTCAAGTTTTTCAACTTTTGAACTTTTAGTTTTTGGCATGTTTAATCTCCTTTTTTATTACCGATTACTATAAAAGTATTTAATTTTTCTATATTGTGATTTTTACACTTATTAATATAGTATCGCTAAAAATATTTATGTCAAAGGGTATAATTGAAAATATTGATAATTTTTATATTTTCTTAATATTGAATTGTGATAAAATACACATTTGAATTGTTACAAAAATCACAATATACCATTTCTATTTTGATGTATTTGGATTAAAAATTTGTTTATAGTCCGTTTCTTTTTCGTTCTAAAAGCATATTTATAATATCTTGCTTATATTCCATTTCAGTTTTCTTTTCTTTAAACATGCCTTCTTTACCGCCTTTAAGATAGCTTTGTATCTGTCCGGCAAGCCGTGCTTTGTCAATATTCTTGGCAAAGTTTTCTATCATATCTTTATTATCATCGTCATCCATTATCATTTTTAATATTCCTTACTTTGTGTTTATAAGATTATATTACATTTTTTCATCTTTATGAACAACCATTTGAGGGAAAGGAATTTCTATTCCGAGTTCATCAAATTTTTCTTTTATTCTTAGATTAAAAGCACGTCCCACTTCCCATTGCTTGACAGGAGTTGTTTTGATTCTGGCTTTAATGATTATTGCAGAATCTCCAAAATTATCAAGTCCGAAAATTTCAAGCGGCGCAAGAATAAATTCCTTTAAATCTGATGTTTCTCTGAATTCTTCGCCCAAATCCTTCAAGATATTTATAACTTCTGCAATGTTTTCTTTGTATGCAACCGAAATATCAAAAACATAGTATGAGAATTCTCTTGTATAGTTAGTAACAATATCAATCATACCGTTTCTTATATAATGTACTCTACCTTGCAAATCTCTCAATTTAACCATTTTAATATCGACTTTTTCAACAATTCCCTGACGATCGGCGATTTCTATGTAGTCACCTACACGTATTTGACCTTCAAGCAAAAGTGAAAGTCCTGTGATAATATCTTCAAAAAATCTCTTTGCACCAAAGCCTACCGCAACACCTAAAACTCCTGCGGCAGTTAATATTGGTCTGATGTCGATTCCGAGATTATTTAAAATAAACATTATTGCAAAAATTCCGATTACTGTATCAGCAACAGATTTTATTATTGATTTCAATGTCATGGCTTGTTTTTTGAATTCAAAATTATCGTTATATTTGCAAAGTTTTTGTATAAATTTGTCTATCAATAAATTTGCAATATGAATAATTGTGTAAAAAACGATTATATTTACAATAGTCTGAAACCATTTTGATTGAATTGTTCCCATTATTGCAGAATGTATATCAAACATAATATTTCCTTTCAGATTTTAAAATCCCATAAATTGCATAATGTATCCGACAGTTATACTTATTAAAAGAAGTATAGATATAATTGTGATCGTATCTTTATAGTTTTCATGTTGTTTCAAAAGAATCAAAATCCCAAGCCCTGCATTAGATAACAGTCCTGCCATAACGGCACTAAATTTAAGACTCCCGCTTATTAAAAGCATTGTTAAAGAAACCGAAACCGCACAATTAGGAATCAATCCGAGTAATGCAGTTATAAAAGGTGCTAAAACCTTAATATTAGAAAATACGTTATGAATAAAATCAAATTTTAAACATACATTTATAAAGAAGTTGAGCAAAATTGTGATAACAAGAATAAACATAAAAATATTTAGAGTATGCTTAACAGGGTGTATGATGAGTTCTTTGGGATGTTTTTCTATAACGGTATGGTTACAACAACCCGTTTCTTTTTCTTCATTTATATTTTCTTTTATCGGAATGTATTTGTTCTCTTTAAGAAGAAAATACAAAACGCAACCTGCAAAACTTGCAATAATGAATTTTAGCGCATATATCGGAATAATAGCGTATTTCTTAATCG
>CAMDZX010000053.1 GCA_945910925.1 uncultured bacterium
TTAGAAATTGAAAGTAAAATAATATTTTGTTTTTTACATTAAGATACATTTCATTGAACCAATCTTATATTTAAGATATTCTTTTAAATGTAATCAGTTAGTGTGGGAAGTAATATGGAAAATTATACAGAAAACGAATTCACTATCGATTTAAGTGAAACTAAAAATACGGCGCAACTTGCAACAGAGCTTAGTTCAATACTTGAATCAACGGAAACAAAAGGAAAATCAATATCTCTTAAATTGGGAGATTTGGATCTTAAACAATCTCAACTGCTCAGTATCAAAGCCTTGATTGAGTCTATTGAATCTTCAATCACATCTATTGATACAGAGTCTGAAATGACTGAAGCATCTGCGGTAAGTTTGGGCATTGTTATAAAACCAAAACAGGAAAAAGACTCTGTCGAAATTCCGTTTAATGATTCGATTTCTGAACAAATAGAAAGTCTCAATGAAACATTTACATCTGTTAGTTCGCCTGAAAGTACGCCTGTGGAAGAAAATTCTGAAATTCAAGCAGAAGAATTCCATACTGAACAAATTGTTTTAGAACCAACAGAAACAGTAGAAGAACCTCAACCGGAAAATATTGAAGGCGGTATTCTTTCTAATCCTGAGGTTCAGGCTGCTTTGGATAAAGTGTTGGGTATAAATACAGAAGAACACAAAGATAATGTTGTAAAAACAAATATTGAGCTTGTTGAACCAAGAAAATTCGAGTTTGATTTTGAAACAACAGAAACCAAGGAAAGAAGTTCTGAAGGGAAATACGTTCTTCTTGATACGGAAGGTATCACTCCTGATGATTTTGAAGAAAAATCGGAAAACACAGCGGAGCTTCCTACGCTATATTTGACTCAAACACTTCGTTCGGGACAAACAGTAACCTATGAAGGAAATATTTTTATCGTAGGTGATACACATCCGGGCAGTGAAGTTATCGCAAAGGGTGATATTACGGTTTGGGGTATCTTGGGCGGTATTGCTCATGCCGGTTCGGAAGGTAACGTAGAGGCAAAAGTCAGAGCGTTAAAACTTAATCCTATCCAATTAAGAATAGCAGGACTTTATTCTCGCAGAAACGATACCGTAAATGTTCCGTATATTCAAAGAACTAACGAATTTACACCTGAGGAAGCTAGAATTAACAATAAACAAATAGTAGTTTATAAAACATTAAGGAGAGAAGATTAATGACTGGTCGAGTAATAGTAATAACATCCGGTAAAGGCGGTGTAGGTAAGACAACAACAAGCGCAAATATCGGTACTGCATTGGCAAAAGCCGGAAACAAAGTTGTATTGATTGATACGGATATCGGACTTAGAAACCTTGATTTGCTTTTAGGACTTGAAAACAGAATTGTATACACAATTGTTGATGTCGTTGAAGAAAGATGCAAACTTAAACAAGCATTGGTTAAGGACAAGAAAAATCCGAATCTTGCATTATTGGCTGCTGCGCAAACCAGAGATAAAACTTCTGTCTCTCAAGAACAATTAAAAGATATATGCGAAAAATTAAAAAAGAAATACGATTTTATTCTTGTTGACTGCCCTGCAGGTATTGAACAAGGGTTCCAAAACGCTGTTGCCGGTGCATCCGAAGCAATTGTTGTTACAACTCCGGAAATGTCTGCAGTTAGAGATGCTGACAGAATTATCGGTCTTTTAGAAGCAAAAGAAGAAATCGAAAGCTACAAACTTCTACTCAACAGAGTTCGTCCTAATTTGATTGACTCAAACGATATGATGAGCGTTGATGATGTTGTTGAAATTCTTTCTTGTGAATTGATTGGTGTTATACCTGAAGATACAGGAATTATTACCTCAACAAACAAGGGTGAACCAATTGTTAACGATGAGGACTCTATGGCAGGTAAAGCATATAGAAACGTTGCAAAACGTATTATGGGTGAAGATGTTGAGTTTCTTGACCTCAGAGAACCTAAAGGGTTTGTTGAAAAATTAAAAAACTTTTTCTCAAGTCTGAAAGGTAAGGTGTAGAATGAAAGGTCTTTTTGCTAATTTATATAATGAAGTCTTAAAGTTCTTTCATCAAGCAGAAACAAAACACGGAGAGTCTGCAAAAGATGTTGCTTGTAACAGGTTAAAACTTGTCTTGATGCAAGACAGAACAAACCTTTCTCCTGCGATTATGGACAGAATGAGAAATGAACTTATAGATTTATTATCCAAATATTTGGAATTGGATAGAGAACTTCTTGATTTGAACTTTGAACAAGAGGATGAGCAGATGGCATTAATGCTTTCTATTCCTGTTATAAGAGCAAAAGATGAAGAAGAAATTCTTGAATTACTCCGTCAAGAAGATGAGGAAGCAGGGGTAAATGAGGATATAGATGAAACTGCAGATGAAGATATTGATGATGCTTCCGAAGATGATGACGATGAAAACTCTGATGAAGTAACGGAAGTTCAAGAAGAAGATGATGATGAATCCGATGAAGAAGGTGAAGAATCGGAAACTGAGGCGGATAAATCTGATACCGAATTGTCAGAGTCTGATGAAGATAAAGAATAATTAACAATAAAAGCAAAAAGTAGGATGTCCAAAAGACATCCTACTTTTTTATTACAATAAAAAAGTATTTTTACATATCAAACGGGGATTTATCCTTGTAATAGTTTGTATTTCTTTTCTTTATCTTATTATTCTTTTTCTTAACTTTATCGGACACGTTTTTGTATGCGTTATCAAGAGATATTTTTGCAACAGGCTTCTTGGTTAATCGGTCATAAAATGTAAGCCAATATGAATCGTTTACATTATTAACCGAAAACGATATTTTTCCTGCAAGTCTGTCGCCCGGTTTTATTTGAGAAAACATTAATCTTGTATCTCCAAATACGGATGGATTAAACACTTGTCCCAAATCATTCACAAGAGTAACATCCATGCCGGAAAATACGGTTGTTGACATATTTGATATAGACATTGAAAGTGTAATCGTATTAAGCTCTCCAAAAGGATCTTTTTCGTATATTATATTTGCAATACGAACGGTCAAACCGGGGAAATCCAATTCCTCTTGTTTTAGGGCTGATTCTTTATATACAGGTAGTGATACGGAAGAAGATACTTTAACCCTTATTTCATCGCCCGGGGCAATCAAGACATCCTTCCCTTTTCTGTATAATGACATTGCAAGTCCTACGGTTCCGCCTAATGCAGCACCGCCTGCAACGGTATATCCGTTTGAAAGAATAGCAGCTTCTATTCCTAATGCGCTTAATGCTGTGTATCCGCCAATAACTCCGCCTGCTGCGGTATAACCTAAATCTGTCGCAACAATCTTACCTGCGGCTTTTAAAGGATGCATCTTGGTTGAAACATTCCCTTCTATCGGGATTTGTCTGCCGTCAGGTGTTATTAAATAATCAAATTTTAAACTTATATACCCGTCACGTCCCAAACGTTTTGCTTCGGAGGACTGACTAATTATACCATGTGCGATTGTTCCTTTTGGAATAACCACACCCTTATCACCCATAACATCATTTGTTACTTTTGCAAAAAACTCATCACCTTCAAATGAATAACTGCCGTCTATAACTTGGGAAACCGTCATTTTGATAATATCATGTTTATCAAGCGTTTCTATTTTCCCCGTAAATAACTCGCTTTGCTCCTGTTGTTGTTCATCCTTTACCGCATGCCCCTGAAACACATCCTCTGCATAGCAGGATAATTGTGCAAACAGTAATGTTGTTATTAAGAAATGTACTACACCTTTTTTCATACAATTATTATACCTATTACATAAAAAACTTTCCACATTTTTACAAGCAATTGTATTGTGTAAAAACATGTGTTATTATGTATATATAAGGATTATTTACCCTATGAATAGAAATCAATTACAAAATAAACCATTCGACTTAAAAAAATATGAAGAAAATGACAGTGCATGGGATTCATTTATTGAAATTGTTACTGCGGGTATAAAAGTTGGTGTTTTCTGCATTTGTATATATATATTAAAAGAAGTATTTATGCTTGCAAATGATTTATTTTTTGTCGTCCGAACTCAAAACTTAGATATTATAATGCTTGAGATAATACCGTTTTTGATATTGGTATCTCTTGCCGGGGCAGCATTATGGATTATGGCGCACTAACTGTGCGGACTTGTTGTTGCAAAACATTTTATATTGTTTATCCCGTTTTTATGAAGTTCGTTTATCATTGATTCAAAAGTGGCACCTGATGTACAAATATCATCAATTAACAGTATCGGATATGGTAAGAGGTTTGTCGTATCTACCTCAAACGCATTTTCTAAATTTTCTAAACGTTCTTTTTTAGTCAATTTATATTGTGGTTTTGTATGTTTTATTCTTTTGATAAGTTTGAAATTGGGCTGAAATCCTGTAAGTTTACAAAATTCTTCCGCAACAAGCTCCATGTGATTGTAGTGACGTTGTTTTTGACGTTTTTTATGTAAAGGCACAGGAACAACCTGAAAGGTTTCTCTAATATCAAGAGTTTGAAAATATTCATACATAAATTTTGCCTGATAGTATGCCAAATCTCTTTTTTTATGATATTTTAAGCCACGTATTATTTTTTGTAAGTTTTTTTCATACATACCTGCAATATATACATCCGTGCCATTCAATATTCTTGCAACTTGTGGGGGATTAAATTCCAATTCGTTATAACAATGTGAACAAAGTGGTACTGCCTCTCGTGAAGAAGAACAACAATAACACTTTTTCTTATATATCCAATCCAATAAAGAACATAAAAAGTTTTTCATGGTTAAAATATAAACTAAAAAAGTATATGATACAATACAAATTTAAAATAAAAAAGAAAGAATAATTCTCTATTGTTTTAACTATGTGTGTAATAGTTAAAATTTATGGATTATCAAAAAATATTCTTGGAGGATTATATTATGTTAAAAAAAACTCTTGCGGTAGTATTGTTATTTTTCGGACTTACCTCTGCGGGGTTTTGTTATGACAGAGATGAGATGGTAAACATTAATGTGTATGAAAAAATTAATCCTGCAATCGTAGCAATTGATGCAAAGATTCCGACCGGAGTTTCAAGCGGTTCGGGGTGTATAATTAATAAAAACGGTACAATTCTTACAAGTTCTCATGTGATTGATAAGAGTAATAATATTGAAGTAACCGTTGCAAACGGGGAAAAATATGATGCATTAATTCTTGATAAAAGAGATTTTAAAACAGGCTTTGCTTGTGAAGATCTTGCATTAATAAAAATCACACCTAAGCATCCTTTAAAAACCGTAAAGTTGGGAGATTCTTCAAATATAAAAGTAGGACAAAAAGTTTTGGCAATAGGGAATCCGTTTGGTTTTCAAGGGACTTTGACTCAAGGAATTGTTTCAAGAATAGATTACAAAAAGAATAAAATCCAAACAGATGCTGCAATCAATCCGGGTTCATCAGGCGGACCTTTAGTAAATACAACGGGAGAAGTTATAGGTATAAATCAGGCAATATATAATCCTGATGATAACGTTTCAAATATAGGTATAGGTTTTGCCATTCCGATAAACGAGGCAAAAAAGTTGATTCCGTAAATTTTATAATTTTATTTAATGTAAACAATTGTAAAAAATATTTGTAATATGCGCAAAAAGTTCAAAAAAAAAATCTTTATATATAGGAAAGCGTGTGTAGTGTTACTATTTTACCCCTAAGGAGGTCGTGTATGGCTGAAACTGCAGGAAGTATGGGAATGATTGGATTTCGTGGAAATCCGGGAATCAACCCAAATGTACCTTCCGTACGTGGCGGAGTAGTGGATGATTTGGCATCTGCCTATGAAAAACGTCAGATTGTTAAACAGGAATTACGTCGTCAAGAACTGGAAGAAAAAGGTGAAAGAGGCGAACTAAACAATCGAGAAGCAATGGAATTAGCTGCTTACAATGTCGAAAATGCTCTCGAAAAAATCGCAAAATTAGGTTCGTCTACTGTTTGCTACATGGCATAAGCTTAACTCAACGCAAAGCGGGCGGGATGAAATCCCGCCCGCTTTTTTTATTCTCCTATCATGACAGAAAACATTGGCTCCTTGTTTGCTATACATGCAGAACAAAAATCTGTTTCGAGTCGGACATTCGGCGAAAAATCCTTAAAATCGCTTCCTACTCGCCCTCGATAGTCATTACTGAGGAACGGACACGAAAATATTCCGTTTTCTGTTAGTATACGTCCGTGTGAGCAGTCATAATTTGAATTACATTTTTTATTTCTTTCTAATTGAGTATCTTTAGATTTTGCCCATTTTGTAATTTGAACCATTGAGTTTTTTAATTCCGAAGTCTTGATTATGGTATTGAAATTATCGGTTAAAACTCTTTCATCTTCATCATAATAATTATTTACACATAAAATAGTTGTAAAGTCGTATTTATCAAGGCATTTTAAGGCATAAATATTTTGTCTGAATGCACCTCTGAAACGTACTTCATCATTTTTAAATTCATCATAATGTGCAAACGATAGTTTAAAAATAATTTGATATTTTGATTCATCCTCAACTTTTTTTAAGAATCGGGCTTTCTTTTCGTTTAAAAAAGTTGCATTTGTAAAAATACAAACATTTGTTCTTTTTAGGCACAACCTGAGAATATTATTAAAATCGGGGTGAGTCATTGGTTCTGCACCCGTTAAATATATGCACATAAGGTTTGCGTTTTGTGTGTCATTTAGTGCTTCTTTTATTTTATCAATATGAATGAAGTCTTTTACATTTTTTGTAAAAGGAAAATCAATATAACAGTGACGACATCGTTGATTACAGTTTTTTTGTGTTAATTCTATGAAAAGATGATTAAGTTCTTCTAACCTGCATACGGGTGGAACGAAAATATTAGACATAGCCCCTCCTTTTTATTTTAAATGTTACAGTTTAAAAATAAAAAAGAAATTAACCACATGTCTTAAAATATAGGATATAAAGATAACCGGTTAGTATTTCTAATCGGTAAATTTAAGTTTACCCCTGTTCTTCAACGGTTTCTAAGAGTTCAGGCGGGATTTCTTTGTTTGTAGTGATGCCAAAATCCCGTAGAGCCTCAACCTGTGAGAACAAACTCGGGTTATGTTTGTTACCTCGTTGGAATCTGTTTATTGTTTTGTTGAATTGAAGGTTTACTGCCTCAAACCTTTTCTTTACGTCAAGTAAATCTTCGCAAAACTTGGAGAAGGTTTCATAAAGATTAGTCCCTGCCTGCACAATATTGTTGACGCTTTCCTGTTGTTTTTGTTGTGCCATTAATTGAGTGACGAGTCTTATTGTTGTCAAAAGTGACGATGTTCCGACAATAATAACGTTTGCACGATATGCACGATTTATTAATTCGGTATCTTCATACAAGAAATGAAGTGAGTTTTCTATTGGGATGTACATTAATACGAAATCAGGCTGGTACAAATCTCCGGCATGTTGGTAATTCTTCTCTGATAAATCAATTATTCGTTTTTTTACTTCTGCCTTGAATTTAGGAAGTTGTTCTTGATCTTGCATAAATTCAAGATAGCTTGTTAATGTCATTTTTGAATCTATGATAAGGTGTCTGTTATCAGGTAAATTTAGCACAACGTCAGGTCTTACCGTGTGAGAAACTTCATCTTCTCCGATTGAACTTGATACAAACTGTTTTGTATAATGAAGTCCTTCCTTCATACCACATGATTGCAAAATAGTATCTAAAAGTCCTTCTCCGTATGCGCCCTTAACGTTTTGGTTTGTTGTCAGAGCATTTGCCAGCAGGTTTGCTTCTTTGGTAATTTCTGCGCTGCTTTTTTCTAATGATGCGATTTTTTCTATCAAAGCCGCAGTATTTTTTTCTCCTGTTGTGTTGAAGTTTTCTACTTTGGTTTTGAATTCTCCCAATTCTTTTGCAAGCGGTGCAAGTTTAAGATCAAGGGTTTCCTGATGTTGTTTTCTTAAATCGGCTTGTTCATTTTTTATTGTTTCTCTTGCAATTTCAGAAAAATCAGACTTAATTAAATTTTCAAGACTTTTATAAGTTTCCAGTTGAGTTCTTATTTTTATTAATTCTTCTTGTGAGTTTTTCTCTGAGTATAGTTTAACAACTATTCCCGAAAAAATTGCACCAATTACAAAACAAACTATATTTAAAACCATACATCCAACCCTTTTATAATACAGCGCTGAAGTCGTACTTCAGCGCTCAATGTAAATCTAATTGTTATTATCTCTCAATTTAGCAATAAGTTTAAGAATTTCTATATACAACCAAACAAGAGTAACCATCAACCCGAAAGCACCGTACCATTCGTAGTCTTTCGGAATCATATTTTGCGCACCTTTTTCGATAAAATCAAAATCAATAATTAAGTTTAGTGCCGCAATAGCTACAACAAGTACGCTAAATCCGATACCAACCATTCCTGATTCAAAGATTCCCGGAATACTGTAATGGAAGAATGATGCAATTATTTGCATAAGGTATAATACTGCAATTGAAACGGTTGCAGTAAAAATTACGCTGCGGAATTTATCCGTACATTTTATAAGGTTCAGTCTGTAAAGTGCTAACATGGAAAACATTGCGGCGAATGTTCCCGATACTGCCTGAAACGCTATTCCCGGATATTGTTTCTCAAACATTGCAGAAATCCCGCCAAGAAACAACCCTTCACATACTGCGTATATCGGAATAAAAAACTTATTTCTTGTAAAAGCAACAATAAGAGCTACTATAAAACCTACAATAGCTCCGATTGTTGTAAGCATCATTGCTTTATCCATAAATCCTGCTAAAAATTGTGTCCAAGTATAATATGCAGGAACAATAGCGCATAAAAATAACAAAAATGTTTTGTTGATTGCACCGTTAATTGTCATAGGTGCAGAAGATAAAACCCTTTCATCTGCTCTGCCAAAATTATCGTTTAAAATCGGATTTGCCATATTATTTTCTCCTCCTTCAATAAGGATATTATACCCGACAAATCCAAAATTTACTATTAGTTAATAATTTATTAATAATTGTTTGTTCGGATTTGATTTTTATACAATATCTATTTTTTCCAATCTCATATAAATATATGATGTACGCTTAGCAATATCAGATACAATAATATTGAAGTACTTGTATGGGTATGGGGATGGAGCAGACTAATAATTTTAGCAGCTACAATAATATTAAAAGACTCTCAGACGAAGAATTAGTCAGTGTTTGGGAACAATATTTTGCTGACCATTCGAATAAAAAGCTGAGAGATATTCTTATTGTTCAATATATATATCTTACAAGATACGTTGTAGGGCGTGTAAAGGTTGCTTTGCCTCCGACTTTTTCGTTTGAAGATATTTCAAGTTACGGGGTTGAAGGGTTAATTGATGCAGTTGAAAAATATACTCCGCAAAACGGTGCAAGATTTGAAACATACGCTCTTGTAAGAATACGTGGAAATATTATTGATAAAATTCGCTCACAAGATTTCTTGCCAAGAACCGTAAGAAGAAAAATAAGAGATGTAAAACAAGCACAAGAACAGCTTAAAAAACAATTTGGCAGACCTGCAACCAACAAAGAAGTAGCAGAGTTACTGGGTTTGGATATTGAAAAAGTCGATCAAATTTTAGCAGACGATACAACCATTACATCTATATATGATAAAAAAGGTTCCGGTGACGATAGTATGGAAATTATTGATACTATCCAAGATTCAAGCCATCTTACACCGCACGAAGCTTACGAAGAAAAGAATGTAAAACTGCAACTGGAAGCAGCATTAAAACGTTTGCCTGAAAGAGAGCGTATGATTATGGTTCTTTACTATCACGAGAACATGACCTTCAAAGAAATTGGTGAAGCAGTAGATATTTCAGAATCTCGTGTTTGTCAAATCCACGCACAGGCAATTATGAAATTAAAGAACCTTCTCAGCGAAAATCGCTCGGAAAGATTAAAGAAAAGTATCATATAAACACCATTTAAACATTTAAAAACAGGTTATGCACAATACATGCATAACCTGTTTTTAATAATTATAATATCACTACTTAAGTGATTCTATTAAGTTCTTGATAATTTCCTCTTGAGCCTCAATTTCTGCAATTCTGTCTTTGGTCTGAGCAATCAACTCTTGAGGTGCGTTTGCAACAAATTTTTCGTTTTTCATTCTGCCCATCAAAGAATTCTTTTCGTTTGTCAATTTTTCCAATTTCTTTTCTTGACGTTTTACTTCCGCTTCTAAATCAATTAAATCAGCAAGAGGAATGATTAATTTAGAAGTTGAAACAACTGCTGTTGCTGATTTTGGAGGAATCGGGGCGTCAAGATTTGCGTAAGTAATATTGTTAACTTTTGCAAGTCTATGAATATAAGCTTCGATTTCACCAAATATTTCTTTTTCTTTGCCTTCAGCTCTAATTTCCACATCAACAGTTGCTGAAGTTGGAATGTTGAAACTTTGTCTTACATTTCTCAAAGACTTAATGGTTTCAAATACCAAATTCATTTCTTCTGCTTCTTTAGGGAATGCCCATTCTTCATCATATTTAGGGAAGTTAGCAATAATTAATGCGCTTGGTGCATCTTCATCAGCACCAAATCCACT
>CAMDZX010000054.1 GCA_945910925.1 uncultured bacterium
AGAGAGAGGTTGTAGAATCGCTTTTGGATAGGATATATGCATCTTTACCTTCTGAAGTTCAAGATGCAAGGTCATTATTGAGACGTCGTGACGAAATTCAACACGAAGCACAACAACGTGCAGAAAAGATTATTAACGATGCTCAAAATGAAGCAAGCAGACTTTTAAGCGAATCTGATTTGTTATTAGCAGTACAAAGAGAAGCTGATAAGATTAAAGAACAAGTGATTTCAGATTGTGAAGAAATCAAGAGGAAAGCTCTTGATGATGCAGAAGCTATCAGAGTTCAAGCTCAGGACGAAGTTAGAAGAATTCAAGATGGTGCTTCTGTTTATGCAGAACAAGTATTGACAAATCTTGAACAAAACTTGAACCAATTACAACAAGTTGTAAAGAATGGTCAGGTTCAACTTGAAAGACGCAGAAACGAATCAAGTTTATATTCATCTCCGCTAAAGACTGTTTATCCGGATAGTCCGCAACAGTCTGAACAGAGAGAATATGCAACAAACTTTAAAATAGATTAGTGATAGTATAAGTTGGATATTAAACTTTTTTAAGTTTAATAAGCTCCTGATTTTATCAGGAGTTTTTATTTTAGGTAATTATTTAATGCGTCAATCGCTCTTTGAGAAAGTATTGTATTTTTCTCCTTTTTATTTTTTCTGATTTGTCGAGGTAAATCAATTTCTTTCACGATTGCCCAATTAGAATTTATAGGTTGAAAGTTTGTATGCTCGGGGTTACTTATATAGTTCATTAAAGCACCGAGCATAGTTTCTGTCGGTAATACAAGAAGTTCCTCTCCAAGAAGATATTTTGACATATTTATACCTGCAAGAAGTCCTGAGGCAATAGATTCCGTATATCCTTCCGTTCCTGTGATTTGTCCAGCAAAGAAAAGATTTTCTCTCTGCCTTGTCTGTAAAGTCGGCATAAGGACTTTCGGACTGTTGATAAACGTATTTCTGTGCATAACTCCGTATCGCATTATATTTGCATTTTCTAAGCCCGGAATAAGGGAAATTAATTCCTTTTGCGCCGACCATTTTAGATTAGTTTGAAAGCCTACAATATTATAAAGCGTTTTTGCAGAGTTATCCTGTCTTAATTGTACTACTGCATAATTCTTTTCTCCCGTCCTGTCATCTACCAAACCAACAGGTTTCATCGGACCAAAACGCAAAGTATCTACACCTCTGGAAGCTAAAACCTCAACAGGCAGGCATGATTCAAAAAACTTTGCGTTTTTTTCAAACTCTTTTAATTCAATTCTCGGAGCATTAATCAGAAAATTATAAAATTTTTCATATTCTTCTTTGTTCATTGGACAATTAATGTAAGAGGCTTCGCCTTTATTGTATCTGCTTGCATAGAAAGCCTTGTCAAAATTAATACTCTCTTTTTCTATTATTGGTGCAATGGCATCAAAGAAATGCAAATGCTCGTTTTGCGTAAATTCTTTAACAGAGTCTGCAAGTGAATCACTTGTCAAAGGTCCTGATGCAATAATCACATTCTTATCTTTAGGAATTTCTGTAATTTCTTCATTAATTACATTAATATATGGATTTGAATAGATTTTTTCGGTAACCGTGTTTGCAAAACCTTCTCTATCTATTGCAAGAGCATTTCCGGCAGGAACAGAACAATTAATTGCAATTTTTATTAATTCTCCACCAAGAGTTTCCATTTCTTGTTTTAAAAGTCCGCTTGCATTTGTCGGGTCGGATGAACCCATACTATTCGAGCATACAAACTCTGCAAATTTTTCGGTTTTGTGTGCGCCTGTTGTTTTATTTGGACGCATTTCGTACAAATCAACATTAATACCACGTTTTGCAAGTTGTAACGCAGCCTCACTTCCAGCTAATCCTGCTCCTATAATCGTAACCTGAGCCATCTTCTATTCACCTTCTCCACCTTGATTTCTACCGTTTTCTTTTGCTTGGTATAATGCTTTATCCGCTTTTTCAATAAGAATTTGAGGAGTATCACCGTCTTGCGGGTATGTTGAGACCCCTAAGCTTATTGTAACCCCGCACTCTACATTATTCGGAAGATTGAATTTATTATCAGCTACTGCTTTACAAATTCTTTCTGCATGTACAAGAGCCTCCGCTCTATCCGTATAAGGAAGGATTATGCTCATTTCTTCACCGCCATATCTGCAAACAAAGTCTGTTGCACGAGTATTTCTTTTCAGAATATGAGCAACACCTTTTAAGACCGCATCACCGGCTTGGTGTCCGTATGTATCGTTGAATTTTTTAAAGAAGTCAATATCCAAGATGATAAGAGAAAACTGTTGGTTATATCGTTTTGCTGTTTCCAGTTGTTTTCTTAACGCATCTTGAAAATATCTGTGGTTGTATAATTCTGTAAGTCCGTCAGTTGTTGCCAGTTTATATTGATATTCAAAATCTCGTGATTTTAAAAGATATTTAGCGAGATAAGATATGGCAAATGTAACTAACACGGCAAATAACGGAATTATATCAGGAATCCACAGATTAAGGAATTTCATAACATAATATGATGTCATATAATATGCCGTTGCAAGCATTGCGCTTGATAAAATTGCAAACAATGCAGAAGAAGAGGAGAATACAATAACAGTTATTGTTAATATAAGTGTAATTATAATAATAGTATCAGTTGTGTGAGTCGTCTTTTTAATAAATGAATTATCAATAATGTTATTCATATATGTTGCATGGATTTCGACTCCCGGATATATCTTATCAATAGGAACACTTTTTGTATCAAAAAGACTCTGTGCCGTTGTTCCGACAAAAATTATTTTATCTTTGAAATCATATTGTTCTGCAATTTTTTCACCCTGAGTTGCTTGTATCAATTTATAGAATGGAATATTTTTGTATGTCTTTTGAGCAGGTCCATACCAATTTAAAACACATTCTCCGCTATTAGTAACAGGAATATTTAGTTTCCCTGACTTTAGATTAGACTTGTTGTCAATAATATATTCGTGCTCGGTATTTTGATTTATATAATCATTTCCAACCATAACCGTCAGATACGGATAGTATTCATTTTTGTATTTTGCAAATGTAGGAACCGTTCTTATTATTCCGTCATTTGAACGATTAATGTTAATCATACCAATCTTAGTTGAATTATTCAGTAATTGTTCTATTATTGCTCTGCAATTTGTAAATCCAAATATTTTACCAATATCAACATTCTTTGTATTAACCTCAAGATTAGCCTTCATTTTATCAGGTAAATCAATAGGTTTTCTTAACTCAAACGATTCATTATCAAAATTAATGCCGGTATAAATATTGTCATATTTATCCATCGTATCCGCAAGAAGATTATCTGATTTCATATCATTTTTAAAAGATTTGACAAACATCAAATCAAACACGATTGCTTTTGGATTATCTTTTTCAATCAAATTGATTATATCTGCGTACACTTTTCTGGATATCGGCCATTCTCCATAGTTATCAAGAATGTACTCATAGCTTGCATCATCAATTGCGAGGATTACAATATTATTGTCAGGTTTTAGATGTTTATGTTTTACCAACAATGATTGCCTGTAATCAAAAGATTTGTTTTCGGCATCATTAAAAAAGTTAAATATAACCTTGTTATGCGATAAAAACAAAATTATAAAAATTGTTGAAAGTGTTATCAGGAAATAAGCAATATAATCAATTATTTTTTTGTTCATACAATAACTCCCTTAGTTTTTAACAGAAGAAAGATTAAGTTTGATATTTTTTGATAAAATATTTTTCACCACAAAAGTTTGTTCAAGTATCATATTATTCAACTTTAACAATTCGGTTGTATGTGAAAGTTCATCAGGATATCTGAGATAGTTCAATAAACATTCTTCGTGTAAATTCATTTGAGGTACCTGTAATATATATAATCTCTACTATAATGATAAATTGAAATTAAATATTCTCAATCCGTCAAAAGTTGAGAGTTGGGTATAACTAAAGTATAAGAAATATTTAATTTGACTTCTTATACGCCTTGAAGTATATTCATGGCATGAAAATTATAGTATACGGTGCAACGGAACTTGGTTGTCTTATTGCAACAGAGTTCTTTGAAGACCACGATGTCATAATAATTGACAAAGAAGAAAACATCACAAAAGATTTTAATAAACTTGATATAGGTTTCGTTCAAGGAAACGCATCAGACATTGAAACTTTAAAAAAAGCAGAAATAAAGGATGCAGATGTTTTTCTTGCCTGCACAGAACTGGATGAAGTAAATATTGTAGCCTGCCTTGCGGCAAAACGGGTATCAGGAATCAAAACAATATGTTTTGTAAACAAAAAAGAGTATAAAGCAACATTAGGCAGCAAGGATTCTGCATATCCGTGTTCCGATATTTTTATAGATTATGTTATATGGCCGGATGAACTTTTGACTCAGGAAATTTTCCGTATAATTACGGTTGCTCAAGCTCTTGATGTCGAGAATTTTGCAGACGGAAAAGCAAGACTGCTTGAATACAAAATAAAAGAAAACTCTGTTCTTGTAAATCAACAAATTAAAGAATGTAATTTTCCATCAGATACAATTATTGTGGGAATTACAAGGGATGGAGAACTCTCAATTCCAACAGGTGATACAATACTTGCTAAGGATGACAAAATTATATTTATGGGGCTATCGCATGCACTTGATAAGCTTGCGGGTTCGTTTTTCCATGAAAAAGGTTTCGTAAAATCGGTTGCAATCATCGGTGGTGGAAGCATAGGTCTAATGTTAGCAAAGAACCTTGAAGAAATTAAAATTAAAACAAAAGTAATAGAAAAAGATATGCAACGGTGTGAATATATAGCGCAAGAACTGTCAGACACCCTTGTAATAAACGGTGACGGGACGAACCTTTCACTTTTAAACGAGGAAGAAATCAGCGAGTGTGATGTTGTTGTCAGCGTTACAAACAATGATGAAAAGAACCTGCTTTGTTCATTACTTGCAAAACAATTGGGTGTAAAAAGAGTTGTATCAAGAGTTTCTCAAAACCTTAATATCCCGTTATTTGAAAAAGTAGGGATTGATGTTGCGGTATCACCAAATAATGCGGCTTTGAACGAAGTGAAGAACGATTTGTATGAAAATAACATAGATATCCTTGCAACAGTAGAACAAGGTCAGGGTGAAGTATTGGAAATCATCGTTCCGGAAACTTTCCAAGAAATAAAGATTAAAGACTTGCACATGCCGGCAAAAGCGGTTGTAGGAACTATACAAAGGCGTAACAAGGTTATTATTCCAAAGGGCGACACTTTAATTATGAAGGAAGATAATCTGATTATATTTACAACAAACGTTAATGCCCCTGTGATAAAAGATTTTTTTAAGGGGATAAAATAAAATGAGGTTCAGGTATCTTGCGTACAGTTTCGGACTGACTATGACTTTCTTTGGGATACTTGTATGTATTCCGGTTACAGTATCTTTGATATACAAAGAATACCAATCAATGCTACCGTTTTTATTAACCTCTGTATTATCAATTTCTACAGGATATATCTTGCAGAAATTGAGTGTTTTAAAGGGTGATATAAAAAATCTTAACGACATCAAAAAAAGCGAAGGACTTTTTATTGTTGCGATTTCTTGGATTCTTGCAGGTATAATTGCGGCAGTTCCTTATATGTTTTACGGTTTGTCGAGTGTGGATGCATTGTTTGAAGCGGTGTCCGGGATTACCACAACAGGCGCAACCGTTCTGACAAATTTCAATTATCCGCATGCGTTAATGTTTTGGCGAAGTTTTACACAATGGCTCGGCGGTATGGGGATTATTGTCCTGTTTATTGCTATACTTCCTCAATTTGCTGTTGCGGGACGTCAAATGTTCTTTGCGGAAGCTCCTGGACCTACCGAAGATAAATTTACACCAAGAATCAAAAGCACGGCATCTTCTTTGTGGGTTGTGTATTCAGGTCTAACTCTTATTGAAATAATTTGGCTTATTACTGCCGGCATGCCGGTATTTGATTCGGTCTGTAACAGTTTATCAACAATTGCGGCGGGGGGATTTTCTACGAACCCTGAAAGTATTATGGGCTATCACTCAAACTATATAACTTGGATAGTCCTCATATTCATATTTCTCGCAGGGTCAAGCTTCAATCTTCAACACCGCGCATATTCAAAATTGAATCCCTTTTTGATGTTTAAAAATGAAGAATTTAGAGTATATTTAGGGATATTTGTCGGAATATCTCTGCTTGTTGCCTGTTCTCTGTTTTTGAACGACCATTATAATATTTTTGAGTCAATAACACACAGTTTTTATCAGGTTATATCCTTAATGACATCAACAGGAAGCTCAAGCGTTGATTTTACTCAATGGAGTTTTACATCACAAATATTGCTTTTCCTTGCAATGTTTACGGGCGGTTGTGCAAGTTCAACAGGTGGCGGTATAAAAATTGTAAGATGGATTTTATTATTCAAGATTATGCGCACCGAGTTAAAAAAGATACTTCACCCAAACGCAATATTAAATATCAAAGTCAATGACAGTATTATACAAAAAGATGTTTTAAATCAAACAGTTACATTCTTTATGTTTTATATTGGAATAATATTTATATCAATTATTCTAATCTCAATTATTGAACACGATATTGTTATCGGCATATCAGGGTCTGTTTCCGCAATCGGTAATATCGGACCGGGATTCGGACATGTTATAGGTCCGATGGGGAGTTTTGAAGCACTTCATAATTCGTCAAAACTTATACTTTCATTCTGCATGTTGATAGGACGTTTAGAATTAATTCCTTTCCTTGTATTTTTAGAAAAAGATTTTTATAACTTCAAATTTGATTAAGTGATATAATTCAAACGGGAGTTTATAAAAATGACTAAATGTATATTTGTTACGGCAACAGGTACGGATATCGGCAAAACCTATGTTTCAGCATTGATTGTAAAAAATATGCGGGGAAATGGATTTAATTGTGGATACTACAAGCCTGTTTTGAGCGGTTATACCAAAGAACAAAACGATTGTAAATATGTTATTGAAGTTGCAGGATTGAAAGAGCAAGACACAGATTGTCTGACATATTGTTTTGATGAGGCAGTTTCCCCGCATCTTGCGGCAGAACGTTCAGGAATAAGAATTTCTAAAGAAAAAATTCTGGATGATTTTAAAACTAAAAAACAAAAATACGATTATCTTCTAATAGAAGGTGCAGGCGGAATTACCTGTCCTCTGGATTTGGAGAATAATTATCTCTTAAATAATCTGATAAAAGATATGGAAACAGAAATCATTGTTATTGCAGACGGCGGATTGGGTACAATAAATTCGGTACTCTTGACTTGCGAATACGCAAAAAATAACGGAATTAATGTAAACGGAATTATTCTTAATAACTACAAAGATAATTTTATGTACGAAGATAATAAAAACGTGATTGAAAAACTTACGGGGGTGAAAGTTATTGCAACCGTGAAGTGTAATGATAAAAATATAGATATAACAGAAAGTGTGTTTAAATGATTAACTGGCAGGAAGAAGATTTAAAATATGTATGGCACCCTTGTTCACAAATGAAAGATTATGAAGAACTTCCGCCTATTGTGGTTGACCATGCAAAAGGTATAAATATTTATGATATTAACGGGAAGTGTTATAAAGATGTCGTTAGTTCATGGTGGTGTAATCTTTTGGGACACAGTCATCCAAGAATAAATCAAGCCATAAAAAAACAACTTGATACACTTGAACATGTAATATTTGCAAACTTTACTCATAAAACTGCAATAACTTTATGTCAAAAACTTGTAAACAAAATTCCTAAAGGATTATGCAAGTTTAATTTTGCCGATAACGGTTCTTCATCTGTTGAGATGGCTTTGAAGATGAGTTTTCAATATCACCTGCAAACAGGAAACAAGCAGAAAACACGTTTTATGGCTCTTAATAATGCATATCACGGAGAAACACTTGCGGCACTTGCAGTTGGAGATTGTGATTTGTACACAAAATTATACAAACCGCTTTTACTTGATGTAATAAGGATTGACGGTCCTGATTGTTACCGATGCCCGTACGGTAAAACCTGCAAATCCTGTAATGCCGAATGTTTTGAAAAAACTGAAGAAACATTTAAAAAATATGGTGATGAAACTGCCGCAATTATTGTTGAACCGTTATTACAGGGTTCTGCCGGCATGAAAATATACTCTCCCGTATATTTAAAGAAACTCAGAGAATTATGTGATAAATATAATGTTCATTTGATAGCAGATGAAATCGCAACGGGTTTTGGCAGAACAGGCAAAATGTTTGCTTTTGACCATGCGGGAGTATCGCCTGATATTATGTGTATTTCTAAAGGTTTAACGGGCGGGTATATGCCTATGTCTATCGCAATTACTACTCAAGAAATATATGATGCCTTTTATGCGGACTATCTTGAAGGAAAAGCCTTTATGCACAGTCATACATATGCCGGAAACCCGCTCGGATGCGCAGCCGCTATTGAAGTGTTAAACATACTTGAAGATGAAGAAATAATTGAGAAAGCGAATAAAAAAGCTCCGATATTTAATAATATGATTAAAGAAAAGTTTTCAAGACTTTCTAATGTCGGAGATATTAGAGATATCGGACTTATTAACGCAATTGAGCTTGTTAAGGATACGGAAACAAAACAACCGTTTGACAGTAAATTAAGGCTGGGATATCAAATTTATAAAAAAGCCCTAAAAAAAGGTGTCCTTTTAAGACCGCTCGGGGATGTTATATATTTTAATCCGCCTTTGATTATTGATGAAAACGATATGGACTTTGTAACGGATATAGCCGTTGAATGTGCGGAAGAAGTTCTGAAAAGTCAGCATTTGTGATAATATAAATCGTATGAAACTAATACAAAACGAATTAGACAATGTTCGGACAAGGATAAAAAAATTTAATTGTGAAACAGAACAATTAAAAACGGTATTAAGTGATTTCTTATCACAAGATTCAAAATTTATACGCACAATTACCTCCGTATTATTTACAAAAGCGTGCGGTGAAGAATTAACAGAAGAACATTACAATATTCTCGCGGCAACCGAACTTATACACAACGCCTCAT
Source organism: uncultured bacterium (assembly GCA_945910925.1). Taxonomy (GTDB): domain Bacteria; phylum Cyanobacteriota; class Vampirovibrionia; order Gastranaerophilales; family Gastranaerophilaceae; genus UMGS1585. The sequence goes on from CAMDZX010000054.1 coordinate 9,117, forward strand.
TAATTCATGATGATGCAATAGATAATGGTTCTATAAGGCGTGGTGTATCATCATTAAACCGACAATACGGAAATAAGTTTTCAATAATTGCGGGAGATTATCTTATGACTCTTGCGGTAAGCGAATTATTGAAGCTGAACAACAACGATGTACTCAACATTTATTTTGATACACTTTCCAAGATGTGTGAAGGTGAAAGTATACAGTATTTTCAAAAGGGTAAAGTTCCGACACTTGATGAATACCTAAAAAAAACACGCTACAAAACCGCAGAACTTTTCAAGGCTTGTTTTATCACTATGCAAATGTATACAAAGTTTCCAAAAATTAGTGAAGCAAGAGATTTTGCCATAAATTACGGAACAGCGTTTCAGATAAAAAATGATTTAGAAGATTATAAACGAGGAACGGATAATTCTTCAGATATAAAAGAAGGAATTTATACTGCACCCGTTATATTATCAAATTCTTTTAAGGACTCAGACTTAGCTATTGAAAAAACCTTAGATTTAATAGATAATTATTGCCGGAGGGCAAGGCTTTCAATTATGAGCGTTGGCAATAATGAGTATTCGGATTATTTGACGGAGTTGATAAACAAATTATGCAATTAAAAGAAAAAATAAAAAAAGAATTTAAACCGTTTATGAAAGAAACAATTGATACAATTATTTTTGTTATAGTAGCGGTTACAATCATACGTTTCTTTATAGGTGAAATTCGTTGGATTCCGTCAGGTTCTATGCGTCCGACATTGATTGAAGGTGACAGAATTTTTGTGGAAAGATTTTCACGTTTCTATTCATCTCCGCATCGTGGTGATATTATGGTATTTTACCCGCCGTTTGTAACATTGGATAAAACCCCGTCAGGAGTTTTCAAAAGGCTTACGGGCTTTTTCTGTAAAGATATCGCATATATTAAGCGTGTTGTCGGCATGCCGGGTGATAAATTGGAAATCAAGAGGAATTCCAGAGGAAGGTATTTTGTTTATATAAATAACAAACCGCTTGAAGAAGATTATATCCTGAGCGATTTTGATTCAATTCCTTGTAACGAAAATATGTACTGCGGACCTTTTATTGTTCCGCAAGGTCAATATTTTATGATGGGTGATAACCGTGGAAACTCTCAGGATAGCAGGTTTTGGGGATTTTTACCTGAGGACAGATTTGTCGGAAAAGCAGTTTTCTTATTCTGGCCGTTAACAAGGATGAGACATTTATAGTAAAGGATTAGGGATGCAAATATATCACAACAAGTGCTTTGTGAGTCCTTTTGACAGAATTATTGCATTTAATACCGATGAATTTAAAGAAGCTTTTAAACGTATTGAAGAATACCGCAAGAACGGCTTGCATTTGTTTGGATATATAAGATATGAAGCCAAAGATGTTTTTTTAGGTATG
>CAMDZX010000055.1 GCA_945910925.1 uncultured bacterium
CTAAAAAACTTTAGCTTTTTTATTCTGTTTGTTACATTTGTTTACATAGTTGTTTGTTTTGTATATTTAATTAATTTATTGTTACAAATAGACAAAATATCCATACACGAATAAAATATAGTTATCATGGAGAGTAAAAATTATACAACGGATGCTATTAATCTTAAATCTTATGATTTAAGCGATGCCGATAAAATCATATTGATGTATTCAAGGGACAAGGGGCTTATCAAAGGTGTTGCAAAGGGAGTTAAGAAACCAAAGAGCAAACTTGGTGCACGTATGGATGCGTTGATTGCAAATACATTAATGTTTGCAAAAGGGAAAAGTCTTGATAGAATATGTCAGGCACAGTCAATAAATACTTTCAAAGATTCAAGGCAGGATATTGATAAGCTGATGTGTTCGTCATATATTTCCGAAGTTGTTTCTAATTTCGGAGTAGAGGAGGATCCCTGTTCCAAAGATGTGTATGATTTGTTATACAAAGCTCTTGATAAGATTTCCAAAGCAGAAACAAAAAAAGATGTACTTATTGCGGTTATAAAATTTCAATTAAAGATGATGTTAATATCAGGTTTTTCTTTGGAACTTGATTCCTGTCTCTGTTGCGGAGAACGGGTTTTGAATGAGAATATGTATTTCTCTCATGAAATGGGCGGTATCATTTGTGAAGAATGTAACCAAACATTTAAAATTAAAACGAAAATGCACTATAAAATTCGAGATTTTCTTGAGGCAATGCTGCAATTTGATTTTGATTATACCTGTGATTACGACCAAAAAGCAACCGAAAAGGTTTGTATGGTATGCTTCAACCTTTTAAAAGACTATATAAGGCTTCGTTCAGGTAAAAATTTTAAAACGGATAAGATTTTGCAAGAAGTTTTATAACATAATTTGAGTTCCAATGATAATTCTGTGAGAATCTTTATCGAAAGCATTTTGTCTGAATATGTAATTAACCATAAATCTGAGACCTTGTCCTTTTAGGTAATAGTTCATTCCCATAACATATTCTTTGATGCTTTGGTTCGAAACTCCAAGATTAGGTTGAAATGTATCGTATCTTGCCAAAAGCTCTATCTTAGGAGTGATTCTGTAATACACACTTGTATACATACCTCTTGCATGGTTTTTTGAAAGTCCTAATCTGCCATTGTAGCCGTCAGCATTAGCAAATTCAAAATCCGCTTTAAATTTCTTATATTGGTAACGAGCATACGCACCCGCAACATTATAGGTAAAATCGTCGTGCCCTGAGCTTATCCCCGCTCCAAGTTTTAAATCTCCATACTGTCCTTGAGTTTTACCGAGTGGTTTAATATTCACCCAACCTGTAAATTCCGCACCCGGAAAGAACGATCTGAAATATGTATCAGAGCTGTATCCTCCGATATCATATTCAAATAAATCATATTCTCCGATTATTCTTGCACCAAATTTTCTTACGTTTCCGAGATTTCTGCTAATTTGAGAATACGAAACGAAAGGCACCATCCAGTCAGCCCTTGAACCTTCCTCTCCCGTGTGAGTTCTTGAGTTACCTATAATAATACGATGATGAGGTGTGAATTGATGTGCAACATATAAATTCCCGATTAAAAACTGGAAAAAATTCAAATCTTCTCGTTGTGTATAATATCTTGTTGTTATATTAAATGATGTTTTTCCGTCTTTAAAATATCCTCTGATATGGTTTTCAATATTTTTGTTGGTATAAAAAACATCTGTATTTGAATTCCGCTCTATATCTGTAGTTAATGCACCTTTATAATAAAAACCTGTATGCAGACTGTCTAAGATGCCTTTTTCAAAATATTTTGTTGTCTTTGCATTGAGAAGATATACCGGCATGTTTAGATTTGTGCATTCGCTGTCTTTTGGTAAAATATTTGCGTTAAAAGTTTCCTTTATTCTAAAGCCGTATTCGTTGTAGTGTTGTTCTGTATTTTGTAATTCTTCAGCCTGTTTTTTTTGCAACTCAAACGGTACATCATCTATAAAAAATACATCGTCCGTTTTGCATTCTTCGGACAAAGAAAATGATGCAGTAAAACTATAAATTAACAATAATAATAAAATTTTCTTCAAGGTTTTAATTATATCATAATGATTAATTTTCTAAAAGAGATTTTTTAATTAATAAAAACGGAAAACTTATTAATGAATTGTTAAAATCATTAAATATACTATATTTGGAAGATGAGAATAGTTTTGACGAGGGTGATTATATATGAAAAAGGCAAATAAAGCATTGATTTATATGGATTTATGTCAAAATGCGTATGATGAACTTACATTGGTTGACAGTCTGTTATGCGCGATTCAGGAATCTTGTTTAAATCTCGAGCTTAAATCCGAATACTATAACAGTAGCGAAAGTTCGACTCTAAAGATAAGTCAAGAACGCAATATGTATATAAATCTCACATCAATGGCAAGAGAACGTCTTAAAAATATTGAAACCTTGAACTCAGAACTGGAAACTAATGTGATAACTCTTATTTAAGCAATACAATAGGAGGAAATTTGAAATTCCCGCATGTTATTACTGCAATATGGATTTATCAAATTTAGTTTTATAATAATCAATATCAATATTCAAAAGCCTTGCAATATCAAATAAAATAAGTAGCAAATCTCTGTCTGATTGACGTGACATTGCCTCTATTAATTTATCAAATTTACTGACAACTTTTGAGTAAAATACATTTTGTGCTTCGGACAAATCAGGATAAATCTCCAGTTTTTTTGAGGCATCCAAGAGTTCAAGAGTCGCATCAGCTTGTTGATATTCCATACTGTACACAAGACGGTTAATATTCTGAACTATTTTCTTTGCAAATAACTTGTTAGTTTCTGTTTTATCAATATTAATACCCAATCTTTTTGCTTCAAAATTTATATCAGATGCAAGTTGTAAAGTATCTTCATCCATAAAGGTACCCGAATTTGTGAATAATTCGTTGAATTCGTGTCCGAGAGTATACTGTGCAGATATTTTAAATTCCTCAGGAACATCTAATCCGAGTGCTTGAAGATGGAAAATAGGGTTTTTGCCTTCTTCATATATTTCTTCATAATTTCTTGCAAAAGCAGACAATTTATCTTTCAAAAGGATTTGTAAGATTTTTCGTCGTTCTTCTATAAAAATATCTTTAAGTGTGAAGTAATCTTTCCCGAATGAATTATCAATCGCTCTTATTATTTCGGTCAAAGGATACGTAATAAATGTTCTGATTAAATCTTTTTCGATATTATCATATTCATCTGTGTAATCTTTTATTGAACATTGGAAATCGCCACCTGAGAATTGAAGCATTGCAAACATCATATCAGAATGCTCCATTGTTATTTTTGATTGAACCTCAACATGCCCGACCAACAATTGAGCATCTCCGTTTTTGACTTTTTTATATGATTTCTTGGTAATTGTGTAACAGTATACATCTTCTTCTTCATCTACATCCTGATACAATGAAGATATTGCCCATAAACTTACAATTTGTTTGAGAGTTACAACAGAAGGTTTTACATATTTTTGATAAATATCACGTCCGTTGCCGAGTTCTTTGTAGTTACTTTGAGCCTGAGAAAGTATTTCAAGGTAATGTGTTTCTAAATCTTTCTTAGTAAAGTGTTTCGCAAGTTGTATAACACGTGCGGCATATTTCATAATTTGTGTTGTTTCAATCCCCGAAATGTCAGAGAAGAACCAACCGCAGCTTGTATACATCAACATTGCGTGTCTTTGCATTTCCAACAATTCCATTGCTCGAGTTTTGGAGATATCATCCAACCCGTCAAGGAAATATTTGGCTTGGAAGTTTTTAACACTCAATTCGGAACGGTCAAGAATTACATCAATATAATTCATTCTTGCTTGTGTGGAATCTTTAAAATATTTCTTCCCGAATTTTTGACATAGCGGAATTATTTCATCTCTCAAATAATCCATCGCATCTCTAAGCGGTCTGCGCCATTTTTGGTTCCATCCCGGATGACCGCCTGTTGAACATCCGCAGTCCTCACACCATCTGCCGACCCCATGGAAACAACTCCATGATGAAACATCTTTAATATCAACTTCCCAATCGCTTGCGTACTTTTCAAGGTACTCGGCATAGTTGGTTATTGTGAAACCTGCCTCTTTTGCTTTTGAAGAAAGTGCATATGCAAGAGCCATATCACCGAATTTTGTATGGTGTCCGTAGCTTTCTCCGTCAGTTGCAATATTAACAAGCTGCGGATAATTTCTCTCATAAGAAACACCATCTTTAAGGCGTCTTACGAATTTATTTCCGTCGGTTAATAATTCATCAAACGCTACTGACTTAGAAATTGCACCATCGTAGAAGAATAAATCGATATACTTGTCAGGTGCAGATTTTATATAATACCTGTATGAACGTGCAGGGTCAATGTTTCCCCAACTGACATCATGCCAGTTAGGTTCACCTTGTTTTCTAATACTTTTTGCTTGAAATGGTGAAAGAATTGTAAACTTAATCCCGTGTTCAGCCAGAACTCTGAGTGTATCATCATCAACTGCAGTTTCCGCAAGCCACATACCTTCAGGTTTTCTGCCAAACCTGTATTCAAAATCTCTTATTCCCCATATAACTTGAGTTTGTTTATCAAGTTCATTTGCAAGGGGCATTATCATGTGGTTATAAACCTGCGCAATGGCATTACCGTGTCCGCTATGAAGTTCAATACTTTTTATATCGGCTTTTATAATTCTTTCGTACGCATGCGGCGCAAATGTTTCCATCCAGGAAAGAAGTGTCGGACCAAAATTGAAACTCATATTCTCATAGTTATTGACGATTTTCAATATTTGGTTTTTTGAATTGACTACTTTTGATACGGAATTTGGAGCGTAACACTCATTATTTACACGTTCGTTCCAATCGTGACATGGAAGTGCACTTGGTTGCAGTTCAATAGCCTCTAACCAAGGATTTTCTCTTGGCGGTTGATAGAAGTGTCCATGTATTGCCAGAAAAACTTGTTTATCGTCTTTTTCATTTCCCATGTCAGTAATTCCCTATTTTTTTGTATCGTCTTTCTTTATTTTATTAACAATATTCAAAGATTCAGCATCAAACCACACATCTCCTAGGGCATTTGAGAATACCGTTCCCGTGACTTTTACGGTATCGCCTTCATCTATGTCGGGAAGCTTCTCTGCTGTTTTTCTGTTAATAAACATTTTTAATTCTGATAGCGGTATATTATTAATTGCATCATCTCTTAGAAACAAGAAAGATATATAGTTGTCTGAACTTCTCATTGCTCTGTTATAATCCAGTCCGAGTGTTGAGAATTTTGCAAATTTAGCAGTCATAGAAACACGTCTATGTATATATGCAGATGGATTATTAACCAAATCAATAGGCTTAACTACAACTGCCTGCTGAATAGGTGTTATCGGGCTTGTAATTGTTGTTGTCGTTGCAAAACTTGTGTCTGCGTAGTTAAAAGTCGTAACCGTAATTCCTAATATAAAAATTATACTTAATATTTTTCTCATGAACTCATCTCCTGATTAATATGAATATTTTAACATAGTTTTTATTTTTTGTAACTAGTAACAGGTTGGGTAAATGGGGAAAGGTAACTAAGTGATTGAGGAACTCTTATTGTGGTGAAATATTTACTGACTGGTGGAAACAAGTTCGGAATAACACTATGGTTGTTCTCCGGTTTTTCAGGATAACAGTTATATTAGTTTACACTAAATCGACAATGAAATTATTATTTCTCAGTTGCTTAGTTACTTGGTCACTCTGTCACTTTCTAATACCCCCATTTATTCCCTTGCAAAACCTGTTTACACAAGTCCTTCCTTTAGAGCTTTTACTGCAGCTTGTGTTCTGTCATCCACAACAAGTTTCTGGATAATATTACATACATGTGCCTTTGCCGTATGCTCGCTTATGGTAAGTGTTTTGGCTATTTCACTATTTGTTTGTCCGTCAACAACCAATTTTAATACTTCATATTCTCTTTGTGTAAGGTTTGAATGTGTTTCTCTAAACCCTGCGCGTGATAACTGTCTTGGGGGAATGACTCCGCAATTTCTGTCTTTTATATAAGGTACAACCTGCGGGTCAATCCACATTGCACCGTTTTTAATGGTTTTTATAATTGTCATTAAATGCTCCGTATTAATATCTTTTAGAATATATCCGAAAGCTCCTGCGGATAATGAATTAAATACTTCATCCTCCGATACGTGTGCAGTTAACATTATAACTTTTACATTCGGAATATTGAGCTCTGTAATTTTTTTTGTTGCTTCAACGCCGCTCATATCAGGTAAACCGATATCCATTAATACGATATCGGGTTTTAGTAATTTTGTTTTTTCAATTGCCTCTTTTGCATTTTCAGCTTCGGCAATTATCTCTAAATCAGGATAATCATTAAATAAAGATTTTATACCTATTCGCATTAATTTTTGGTCTTCAACAAGTAAAATACGTATAGTCATAGTTGTCCTCCAAATTAATTCTATGCTATTGATACAAATTTAGTATCGGATGGATATTGGCTTTAAAAGGTAATATTATACACATATTATTTTGAATTGTTATCTGATTTGGAGTTTCAATCCATCTCATAAGACAAAGAAAACCGGAACTTGGAGGAGTTCCGGCGGTAAGTTTTGTATACAATAATTTATCTGTTATTTTATCTAACTTTTATTTTTGGTACGACTGACATGCCGGGAACAATTGTATATTCATCGGCATCAATTTTTTCGTCAAATACAATCTTCACAGGTATTCTCTGTACGATTTTTACGAACGAACCAACCGCATTTTCAGGTGGGAATAAACTTGATTTTGCCCCCGAACTGCGTTGAATACTGTCAATCTTACCTTTGAATTTATGATTAGGGTATGTGTCGACTTTTATTTCAACAGGCATACCGGGTTTCATACCTCTCAGCTGTGTTTCTTTGAAATTAGCTACAACCCATACATCGTTAGGAACAAGCGTGAATAGAGGAGAACCTGCTGTTACCATCATACCTTTTTCAACTCTGCGTGAAGAAACTGTTCCGTCTTGCGGTGCGTAGATTGTTGTATATGAAAGATTTAATGCAGCAGCATCTCTTTGAGCCTTGAGCATTTTTATATTTGCATCGGCAACTTTTTTTGCAGCCTTACTGTTCGACATAACATCTTCGTGCGCTCTTATTCTTTGTGCGTTCAAGCTATCGTATTTTGTTATTGCATTATCAAGTGTTTGCTTTGAAACCGCACCTGCGTCATAGAGCTTTGTGTATCTCTCAACATCTGTTTTAGCAAGTTTTAATTCGGAATTTGCAGCATCAAGGTTTGCTCTTGCATTGGTTTGATTAAACAATTCTTTTTGGTATGCTGCATCGGTTTGCTCTAAACGAACCTCATAGTCACGAGGATCTATTTTTGCAATAATATCACCTTTTTTTACCTGTTGATTATCTTTTACGTATACTTCGATTATTTCGCCCGAAACTCTCGGTGCAACGCTTACTGTTGTTGTTTCCACGTAAGCATCATCAGTTGATTCATATTTTAATGATTCAAACATCCAAAAAGCAAGTAATAAACCGACTATAACAAGTAAGAATATTATAACGGGTTTTTTAATACTCAATTTATTTTTATCTTCTGCCATTTTTAACCTCTATATCTGTATATCTACTATCTCTTGAAATGCATCACGCATACGTTTTAAAATATCTCTGGTTTGATTAATTTCTTCCTCTGTGAATTTTGAACAAACTTTGTTAAAAATCGGAATTACTTTATCAAACCATGTTTCAAAAATATCTTTTCCACTTTCTGTAAGAACAATTTTTTTTACTAACCTGTTATTTTTAACATCCACGACTCTTTGAATTAGTCCTTTTTTCTCTAAAGATTCAAGAAGTCTGCCCGTATTTGCTCTATCTTTTACAATTATCTTTGCCAAATCGCGCTGACAGATTTCAGAGTTACATGAAACAACATCCATGACTAAAAACTCCTCGGGTGACATCGGGGCTTCAAGTTTTGCAAACAACTGCAATGCCAACATTTTGGAATATTTCTCGGTTAGTTTAATCTCATAAGCGAGAGAGTCCGTATATAATTGATATCCTTTTCTTAGTGTTTGTTCTTTCATTTTTTTACAGTATAATGTTGTCTATATAACATGTTGCATTTACAACATAATTATGTTATCATCATTCTGAAAAAAAAGCAAGCACTTGGAGATAAAGATGAAAAAAAGAATATTAGCAGGATTATTATTAACAAGTTTTATAACGATGAATACTCTGCCGGCATGTGCATTTATTCATTTGGGGGTTCAAAAAGATGATACCGATACAAATGTAAATGTAAAAAAAGAGAAAGTTAAAAAAGATAAAAAGGTAAAATGGACGAATTTAAAAATTACCAATAAATATGATTTTGTAAATTTGTCGTGGTGGGAAACGTTTGATGATGATTATTTAAACGGTTATATAAAACAGGCGGTTGAACATAACTATGATTTGCAGGCGGCATCTTTGAGCGTTGATGAGTATTATCAAAACGTTAAATCGCAGATGGCAAACGAACTTCCGTCATTGAGTGCAGGATTTATTCCGGGATACGGCGGAACACAGCATGACAGTAACGGAAGTATGTTTTTCCCAATAATGGTGAATTATGAGGCGGATATTTTTCTAAAGAACCACAATAAAACAAAATCTGCAAAAAAAACTTATGAAGCAGCAATTCAGGATGAAAGAGCTGCTTATATAAGTGTGGTTTCCGCAGTAGGTACAACGTATTTTAACTTAATACAGTTAGATAAATTAATTGAAACTCAAAAACATATTGTAAGTCTAAGACAAGAAATATATGATGCGATGGTTATAAGTAACAGAGAGGGTGTAACATCCACTTCTGATGTAGTTAAAGCTAATAAAGCACTTGTTATGGGTGAAGCCGAGTTGTTGGATTTAGAAAAAACACGTGTACAGGCTCTAAACCAACTTGCAGTTCTAATAGGGGAAAGCCCGGCAAATGCGGCATCACTTCAACGTGCAAAATATGATAGTGTCGTTTATAAATACAACGCACCTGTTGAAATCTCATCGGATATTATTACCCAAAGACCTGATTATTTAAAATCAGAAATTATGCTTCAAAAGGCAGGGATTGATGTTAAAGTTGCAAAGAAAGAGTTTTTACCGTCTATAAATATCGGCGGACTTGCCTTGTTTAATGTTTTAAACGCCTCAGGAAGCGTATTACCTAGTTTTATGTGGGGATTAGGCGGCGGAATTATTGAATCTCTATATACCGGCGGTGCGAAAATGGCAAATTTGAGAATGAACAAGGTTAAGTATGAAAGAATGTTGAAAACGTATCAAAATACAAATCTGGTGTCTATACAAGAGGTTAATGATGCTTTATATGCCTACAAATACGATAATGATAAGTATAAACAAAATCTAAAAAATCAAAAACTTGAATCAAAAGATTTTGATTTATCGAAAAAAATGTATGAACAAGGTGTAATGTCAAAACTTGATTTGAATCAGAAACATGAGAATTTGTTATCAATCAATAATTTGGTTGTACAGAGTAAGATAGGCTGTATAATTGATTCCATTGGACTTTATAAAGCAATGGGTGCCGGAGAAAATAAAACTCTAAAACTTAACTAGATTACTATACAAAAAAGACCGGAGCTAACCGGTCTTTTTTGTACATAATCTTTTAATTTATTTTTTTCTTTTTGCTTTTTCAAGTTTACCGTGTTCTTGAATTTGAACTTCAAGAAGTGTATTGTAATATGCTTTTGCATCCGCAGCTTTATATGTTTTAGGTGAAGCAAATTTATCCTTGTTAACTTTAGTTTCTGCTTGTTCAACTGTTTTAATAATATCTTTAATATTATACATTCTTGTTCCGTCTGCGTTACGTTTTTTGAGCATATAGTTGATGAGTTTTTTATTGCGCCCTTTAACAAGTGAGTATAAATCAAGAGCATCCTTGTTTGAAACGGAGAGTTTTTTGCCTGCGGCTCTTTCCGCAGCTCTGGTTTCTTTTATTGAAGCAAATATTTCAGGAAGCATTTGCATACGCATTTTAGTGGCTTTGATTGCATAATCACGTTTTTGTTCTGCAAGTGTCTTGTATCCGAGCCTCTTTTCAATAATTGAATTTACATCATTGATTATTTCAAGTTTTTTAGCATTAGGAGCTTTTAGTACTGTACGCGAAATTTTGATAGTTTTTTCAGGACCAGCTGCTTGTTCTGTGTTGTTAGCAATAGTTTTTACAACTTTAGATACTTCAGGAGCGGTATCTGTAATCACTTTTTCTGAAATTTCAGGTTCCATTGCTTTGGTTACTACACTAACAGTATTTGTTTGTGGA
>CAMDZX010000056.1 GCA_945910925.1 uncultured bacterium
AATAGACAAAGATAATATCAAAGAAATATTATATTCTTGTAAAACTGATTATCATAACAAATTTAGTAATGATGCCTATAAAAAAGTTTCAGATTTACATAACAAACAATTTGATGATAAAGGGATATGCAAATTTATTTCATATTGCTTTAAAGATGGAGGCTTTAATGAAGATGCATACAATAATTTAGTTCAACTTACGGCTCAACATGTAAGTTTGAGAGATTCTACACATGGAGATGACTATGTTGTTCAAAAACTATACGAAAACAAACAAGCAATTCAAAATGTAAAAGAAACCTTTGGTGAAGATGTTTTGGATTATGCAACATCCTTTAAGATTGACGGATATAAAACTTTTGTACAAAATTGCGATACTCTTAACAGAAATATCTCCGACTCATACAAAGAAGATTTACAAAGGAGATTGAAGGAATTGACTTCTCCCGAACAAAAAGTAAAACGCTTAAGAGTATTGTCAGGACTTGTCGGTAAAGTTTCGGAAGATAGTATGAAACCGCTTCTTCTCTTAATAAAATCTCCTAAAATGAGTAATGAACAGATAAAACTTGCAAACGAAATTTTCACGCAAGAGAATGTTCCTTATGAAGAACAAATAGAAACATTTATTTCTGAAATAAATGTTCCTGAACAAAATAAAAATACAGTACGTCAATATTTACAAAAAGCACGTATTGATAAAGTTATTAACCGTCCAAAAACAATAGATGAACAAATGAAACAAATGGATGAATATGCACAACAAATGCTTACAAATCCAAAAATACCGCTTGATAAAAAAATAAAATACATTGATGAATTTAAAGCAAAAAAAGCTGATATGGCAGCAAATCCCGATAAATATACAACGCCTTATATCTTTGAAAAACCGATGGAAGGCATAAAAAAGGTCGTTGAGGCTTACGTAAATGTTCCAAACAATGATTTAAAATTTAGCAATGCAGTTTTAGAATCTCTATATTCAAATCTTGGTATAGAAACAACACCTGAACTGCTTCAAAACATTCATTATGATGCAAAATATTTTGACAAACTATTCTCAATGGCTTCTGATACAAAGCCTAACTTTATAAGATTGATAAACCTTGTAAAAGCTAATCCTAATGAAAAACTTTCGGATATTCGTTTGATACTCCCTGAGGAAGGTTCGGAAAAATACCAAAAATATTCAAAATACGGCTTAATAGAACAAATTAATGCAAATTTAGACACCAATCGCCAATTACGCTCACACGGTATTGATGTTGACAGATGGAATAATTTTGACTCAAACTTAAAGGGTGAATCATTCTCGATAGTTGCTGATGCTGCCACAGATTACCAAAATACAAAATTTAATATCATTAACTCATTTAGCGATGAATTGTTCCAAAAAATCAGCAAAGAAGAAACAGACAAACTAAAAGAACATCTGTCACAATTTGGCTATGTAATGTTTAATAATAACATCTTTAGTCGTGGGAATGAAATTAAGGATAACGAGTTAGGAAATTTCCTTGATTGTGTCATTAACTACGTAAATAAAAATGATTATTGGAAATCTGCAAAAGGTGAAGGCAGTATGACGTTATCCGACTCAGAAGCTGAAGGTGCAACAGGATTTATGGATCACATAAACGGGTTCAGAAAAAGAGTCGACGATATAAAAAATGCACGTAATGTCAATGATATACATTTCAGACTGAGCGATGATAACGATATTGGTCGCAACATATTCTTAGGAAACCATGTCGGGTGCTGTAACAGTATTGAAAGTTCTTATGCAGGTTATTCCGCTCCAATGCATCTTCTGAATAATTATAACAGAGGGATTGAAATAGTAGACAAATACGGGAATTCTTATGGAAACTCATTGTGTTTCTTTGCAGATGTTGATGATAAATTAACATTTGTTATTGATAGTTTTGAAGCAAACGGAAAACTCGGTTCAGATCCTATTGTTACAAAACACCTGCTTGATTTTGCAAAACAAGTTTGCAAATATATGGGCAGAGAAGATGCACAGATTATGGTTGGTCCAAATTTTAACAATATCTCAAAAGAAGGTTTAAAAGCAACAAATGGGCATACAATAAAAGTTCTGGGCAAAACTTCGGAAAGAACCTACTGTGATTCAATCGGAGGAAAAGTTTCAACAGATAAATTTAATAATATTGCAACAGAAAGGTCAATGTACGAACTTACCTAAATATAGTTAAACAACTGTATACACAGCTATACTAATAAGTAAACCCGTCAGCTTGCATCCTGTTAATGCATTCTTGAATTTGTTCTTCAGAGCATACTATTGATACACGGAAGAAACCTTCTCCGTATTTACCGTAAGCATCTCCTGGAACTGCAACAATACCCGATTTTTCAAGCAATTCATCAGTAAATTCTTGAGAGGATTTATATCTTGGAGGTATTGGCATCCATAAATAAAAAGTTGCATTAGGCACATAAAACTCAGGCCATCCAAGTTTTTTCATACCCTGAACAAATAAATCCTGTTTTTTCTTTAGCCTTACATTTGCTTCGTAAGTATATCTGTCACCTTCATCTGAATTAAGAATTGCTGCACAAGCGGTTTGTAGAGGTTTGTATAAACCATTATCTATTGTAGATTTTAAGACTGCTAACTGTCCTACAGCCTCTTTATTCCCGCAAATCCATCCTGCACGCATGCCTGTCATTGCATACGGTTTTGAAAAACTAAAGAACTCGACTGCGACATCCTTGCCGCCTTCAAATTCTAAAATGCTAAAAGGCTTATCGTTTTCATCAAAGTATAAATCTGCGTATGCGGCATCTGACATAAGAAGAATTTTATGTTTTTGACAGAATTCAATACAATGTTTGTAATATTCTCTTGTCGCCGTTGCACCGAGCGGATTATTAGGATAATTGATTATCAGAGCCTTAACTTTTTCAGGTTTGCCCCCTTCTTTAATATAACTATCCCAAACCTCATCCAAATCGGGCATATAATTATTTTGAGGTGTAAGCGGTACGGGATATGATTTTCCGCCTGCAATAGTAATCATTTGCCCGTATGATGCATAACCTGGATCAGGAACAAAAATTACTTCTTGATTCTCTTTATCTGTTGTAGGGTTAATAAGAATTCTAATAAAGTTTGCAAGTCCTTCTTTTGAACCTAAAAGTGAACAAATTTCAGTTGCAGGGTCAAGTTCTACATTAAATCTGGATTTCATTTTCTTTGCAATAGCTTCAAGGAAAAACTTTTCACCCTTAGGTGTTGAATAAGAATGAACGCCTGTTTTATCAAGTTCTTGTTTTAATACATCAAACATATATTGAGGTGGGTTCTCAGTTGGTGCGCCCATTGATAAAAATATCGGACTTCTGTTGCGTTTATCCAATTCCGGTTTCAAAGCATTAGCTTTTGCTTTTATCTGAAACATTATATATGTGCTTATTGATTTTACATAATCGTTAAATAATTCTTTCATACTTTATTATTTCTCCCTATTGAAACTCCATTCTAATACAACAAAAGAAATGTTGCAAATAAAAAAAGAGCTCTCTCATCTTATTCCATTACTTACTATCACTATATACTATTATTTATCTTTTTTCTTGTTTACGTCCGATTTCATTACCTGCAACCAGAAGTGTAAGCGGTATAAATCGAGATGCACATTTAGTTAAAATATTATCTTTAGCAATATATTGAGATGCCATACATATATCATCCAAATGTGGTGACATATCCAACAATTCAACAGGTCTGTGTTCCTTTTTATCAAAAATCATGTTATTAAGTTTATTTGCAAATTTGTTTCCTGCCAAGATTCCTCCTGCAAGTCCTATAACCGGAGATAAAAATTCTATCAACTTCCCTCCTTTACCTCCTACTTTTTTGCTTAGTTTCCCTCCGTATTTGGACATCAAAGCCACAGTTCCTATCGGTACGGAAATGTTTGTATATTGAATTAAAGCTTCACGTAATTTTGATTGACGATTGTTTTTATCTGTGTCAAAAATCATACCTCCGGCTAAACCGCCAAGACAAGATCCTGCACCTATTGTTAAAATTTTACCGACGGTGTATTCTTCTTTTCCTAAAAAAGTATCTTTAAACGGCGTAGAAAGAATTGTGGATAAATTAAATGAGTACTTAGTTTTAGATGTTTTTGCAAGGAGAGCAATGCTTCCTATAACCCCAAGAGCAGTTGTTACCTGGATTCCAAGACGTTGGTTTTTTGTTAGTTTTTTTTGAACAGGTTCCGATTGCCTGTTATGAAGAAAATAACGGCTATTGTCATTTCTATTTGTGATAGTGGTAATGGAGTTAGTCATACAGGTAATATAAAACACAAAAAATTTTTTTTTGCTATCATGTAAGAAAAAGGAGAGATAGATAATGGACTTTCAAAAAATAAAAGAAAACGTATACTATTGCGGTTTAAACGATGAGCATAGAGCTATATTTGACGAATTAATACCTTTAGAACATGGTACAAGTTATAATTCTTACTTGGTAATAGGTTCCGAGAAAACTGCAATTATTGATACAATGTATCCGCCAAAGACAGAGGAATACCTTCAAAGACTTGAAAAGAACGGTGTTACAAAGGTAGATTACATCATTGCAAATCACGGTGAACAAGACCATTCGGGTTCTATTCCTGCGTTATTGGAAAAATATCCTGAAGCAGTTGTTGTTACAAACATAAAATGTGCGGAAAACATTCAAGAAATGCTTTTTGTACCTAAAGAAAGAATACAGGTAATCCAAGATGGGGAAAAGTTATCTTTAGGTGATAAAACGCTTCAATTCATTTTTGCACCTAATGTACATTGGCCTGATACAATGTTTACACATGTTATTGAAGATAAGGTCTTATTTACCTGTGATTTTCTTGGGGCACACTATGTTTTTGATGATGTATTTGCAAAGCCATCGGAAGAACTTACGCATAGTGCAAAAAGGTATTATGCTGAGATTATGATGCCTTTCAGAATGCTTTGTAAAAAATATACTAATCTAATTAAAACAATGAGCGTTGATATTGTATGTCCAAGTCACGGGCCTATATATAATAATCCTGCTGACATCTTGGATTTGTATGAAGAATGGACAAAGGATGAAGGGAAGAATCTTGTACTTCTGCCTTACGTTTCTATGTACGGTTCAACAAAAGAAATGATAGATTATCTTTCAGAACAACTTCAAGCAAAAGGTATTGAAACCCTTGTTTATGATATTATTCGTGGAGATTTAGGCGATTTGGCAATGGGACTTGTCGATGCTACAACAATGGTTTTAGGTACATCTATGGTATTAGCAGGGCCTCATCCTGCGGCAGTCAGTACGGCATATTTGGCAGGAGTACTCAGACCTAAACTAAAAATAGCATCTTTTGTAGGTTCATACGGTTGGGCAGGTAAATTATTCGAGCCTCTTGCAGAATGTGTTTCAAGACTTAAACTTGATGTTATTGAACCTATTCAGGTAAAAGGAAGACTTGTTCCTGAAGATTATAAAAAACTTGATGATATGATTCAGGCAATTTATGACAAACACAAAGCTTTAGGTTTGGTATAATTCGTAAATACAATAAATACAACAAAGTTCTAAATGTATACACTCGTATAATATATTTAGAACTTTTTGTTATTGTTAAATAATATATTTTTCTAAATTTCTTGACAATAAAACATTGTAAGTCATAAAATATAGATAATGTGTAGAATAGGTGCGATTAAATCAAAAAAATATATTCATCCTTCGATGGCATTGAAACTTATGCGCTCTCAACAAGAAGGGCATGATGATTCGGGATTTGCCTTTGTAATGCAGGATTTGGGCGGTATATTTGAATCTTACAAAGATTTACCTTGTCTATCAATGGCTGCAACAGTTGAAGGTACCAGACTTGCAGAAGATATTCTTCATGATATAGGGTTTACAAGAGTTTTGCAGTGGTCACCTGATGTAAATAACCAAAAGGGGCTTAAAATTTCTCCGATGCCAAATTATATCTTTGAGGTTCTTCAATATCCTAAAAGTCACAAATATGCAACAAAAGAAGAAAAAGAAGAACTGCTTATTGATACAAGTTTAAAACTCAGAAAGGCTCTTGAAGAAAATAATACCGGCTATATCTATTCATTTTGGCCTGATATTCTGACTCTTAAAGAAATCGGTAGCCCAAAGGATATCGGAACATATTTTAACCTATGGACAGATAAAGAGAGTCCTTGCGCGAAGATTATTACTGCACAATGCAGACAGAATACAAATTATGATATTGTACGTTATGCGGCACATCCTTTCGTGTTGGAAGGATACACGGTTTTAGTAAATGGTGAAAATACCTTTTACGAAAAAAATAAACTCTATCAACAAGGGCTTTATAAAGGATATGTCGGGTTTGAGTCTGACTCACAATGCTTCTTATATACACTGCACTATATAAATAAGATTTTAAAATGGCCTTTAAGATATTTTATGCACGTAATTAATCCGCTTTCTTATGATTCAATCAATACAAGAGATGACAGAGAAATTTTATTAAGGATAAAAGCATCACTTGAACATCTTGAAGCGAACGGCCCGAATACGGTTTTGGGTGTTACTCCGGAAAAGCAGCTTATTTGTGTTTGTGATTCAAAAAAACTCAGACCTGTTGTTGTAGGACGTGATGCGAATACTGTTATTATGACTTCGGAAGTCGCAGGAGTAAATGATATTCTGCCCAATAGAGATATCCGACAGGATATTTATCCTAAAGAACGTGAGATGGTAGTAATAAATAATGATTTATCGGTGGAAAGATGGCAGCAGTAAAAGTTAATGAATTACATTTAGATGATTTACCATGGATTGTTGAATACGATGAAACAAAATGTATTCAATGCGGTAAATGTGTTGCGGCATGTTCTTTTCAAGCGATAAAACCTGCAATAGAACAACGTAAAAAATCAGGTTCAGTTACCGAAAAAAATAAACTTGAAAAAGTTATTGTTATTAAGCAAAATATTTCTTTTGAACATCATTGCAGAGGGTGTGGAATGTGTACTATGGTCTGTCCTAACGGAGCATTGAAAGTTAAAAGAAATATGGAAAGCCAATATTCGGTAAGATATAGAGCAGAAAAGGGTGAATCAATAAAAAAAGGCGGTCGTTCGAACCTTAATACGGAAGGCAGAACTCTTGATAAAATAAAAGTGGGAAGAATTTCTCAAATGACCGACCCGTCTCTGGATGCCGTTAGACATACGTTTGAACTCAAAACACCTTTTGGACGTGTCTTATCTGCGGACAAACTTAATTTTAAGACAGAAGGTGACAAAATTATAGAAGATACTCCGCTTCCTCCGAATAACTGGATATATCCGATTATAATGGGCGATATGTCAATCGGTGCCGTTTCGTGGAGAATGTGGGAAGCGATGGCTATTGCTACGGGGTATTTGAATGAAGTTATGGGAATCCCCGTTAGAATGTGTACGGGAGAAGGCGGTATACCTTCAAGGCTTCTAAAATCGAAGTATGTTAAATATATGATTTTGCAAATTGCATCAGGACATTTTGGGTGGAACAGAATTATTGATGCCATGCCTGATATGATAGAAGACCCTGCGGGTATTCTGATAAAAATCGGTCAGGGTGCAAAACCCGGTGACGGCGGAATGTTAATGGCAAATAAAGTTGCAAAATATGTTCAGGAGATCAGAGGTGTACCAAAAGCTGATTTGTTAAGTCCGCCGACACATCAAGGACTTTATTCAATAGAAGAAAGTGTTCAAAAAATGTTTCTTTCGATGAATGCGGCGTTCAATTTCAGAGTACCGGTTGCTATTAAGGTTGCATCATCGGCAACAAGTGTTTCAGTTTATAATAATCTTTTGAGAGACCCTTATAATATTGTTGGAGGTTTCTTCTTGGACGGTCTGGCAGCAGGAACGGGTGCTGCTCATGAAATATCTTTAAATCATACGGGACACCCTATTACGTCTAAATTAAGAGATTGCTATCTTGCTGCGGTTCATCAAGGACGTCAGGGTGAAATTCCGATTTTTGCAGGTGGCGGTTTGGGGCAGACAGGAAGTTTTGCGGCAGATGCGTTTAAGCTTATATGTTTAGGTGCAAACGGAGTATTCTCGGGAAGGCTTCTGCTTGAAATTGCAGGATGCGTCGGCAACGATACGGAAAAATGTAATGCCTGCAATACAGGGCTTTGCCCGGCAGGAATCGCTTCACAAGATGTATGCCTTACCAAACGGTTGGATATAGATAAGGTTGCACAAAATCTTGTAAACTATTTTGTTGCAACGGATTTTGAATTAAGAAAACTAATGGCTGCAACAGGATGTTCTTCGCTCCCGATAGGGCGTTCGGATGCTCTTATAACAGTAGATAAAAATGTTGCGGACAGGTTAGAAATACAGTATGTATGTTAGGTTAGTATGAAATCAATAACGATAGAAGGTATAGTAAATAACGAACGAATATCAACTCAAAATCTCTTGCAAAGTATTCAGGCAAGAATTGAAGAAGGGTATACGGATTTTGAAATCCATGCCTGCGGACAGCATGATATTGGCGGTTCATCGTGGGCAAAAGATAGCAGCGAAACATTGACTTTTAATATTACCAATCCGGGTCAACGAGTAGGCGCGATGGCAAGACGCGGAACGAAAATTGTAGTACACGGTTCTACACCTGCGGATGTCGGTTGGTTAAATTCAGGTGCCGAAATAATTGTTAAAGGCGATTGTGGTGATACGGCAGCACATTGTGCCGCAAGCGGGAATATATATGTTTCGGGTAGAGTGGGTACTCGTTCTGGAGCTTTGATGAAATTTGACCCGAAATTTGCACCTCCTGAATTTTGGGTATTAAAAAATACAGGTTCTTTCAGCTTTGAATTTATGGGTGGCGGAGTTGCTGTTATTTGCGGATTTGATTGTAATGACGTCGACTCTGTTCTGGGGAATCGCTCATGTGTAGGTATGGTTGGCGGTACAATATACTGTCGGGGACCGATTAAAGGAATCGCATCTTGTGTAGAAATTACTTCCTTAAATCAGAGCGATATAGAGTTTTTGACAAACGGTATGGAGCGTTTTCTGACTGCCATTGATCAGAAAGGTCTGAAGGATACATTGCTTGATTTTAGTGAGTGGAATAAAATTATTCCGTTATCTCCCGATCAAAAGACAAAAAAAATACCCGTATCAGAGTTTCATAAAAATGACTGGGTGGAAGGCGGAATATTTGGTGACTTTATAGAAGATGATTATAAGGTTTACGAACTTGCAGCAACAGGTGACGGACGGCTTCAAGAACCTAAATGGGATTCCGATAAATGTGTGAACTGTAATCTCTGTATAACAAATTGTCCGCAGAATGCTATTGCGGAAGATTATTCCGTAAATTCCGATAAATGTATCGGGTGTTCGTTTTGTGCAACTGTTTGTCCAAAACAGGCTTGGACTATGCAAAACAATAATAAAGAGATAAGTTAAACCAATCATATTAATGATGACAGAAGTAAACTTATTAACTAAAATGTATTTGTAAATATTTATTTACAGTTGGGCAATTATAATTTAGATTAGGTTTTATATTAAGTATGAAAAGGTTAGTGTCAACTCCAAAGAAAAATTTTAAAATAAATCCTAATATGGGCAAAAAAGAACCTTATAGGATTGATGAAGTTCGTGTATCCGTAATGAGAGGCGAATTTATACGTTACTCTCAATTTTTGGATAGTGTAAAAGATAATTTACAGGAATTAAAAAAATCAAATCCGAAATATATGGGATTAATCTTGGAGATTATTGAACTTTCATTAACTCCATTAAACGGTACAGATATAGATATTCCTCTTGATAAACTATTGGTACAATTATGCAAAGCTTCTTATGAAAATCATGATGCTCTTGATTTTACCCAAGAAGTTTTAAATATTGCCGACTCATTAACCTCAAAGATTTATCTGGCATATTTATCAGACGGTGTTTTAGAAAATTACAATTTAAAATCTCAATTTAAAGCGGCTATCCCTTGCATAAAGTATATGTTAGGAGCAACTTCAAATTTTGATAGCCTTGATAAGCAAATAACATTCATAAACGCTTTAAAACTTATTATTAATGAAAAAGCGGATGCAGAAAAAATTGCCTTACTGCCTAAAATTAAATATATGATGGATAATGCTCGTAACAATAATTATACAATTGATGCATCCGAAATAATATATAGCAGGTTACCGGCTAAGGAATTGTTAGAGCATATTGCAGAAGGTATATTATCAGGAAATACAGAACTCAGTAGAGTTATCTAATCCAAAATTCGTTATAGGCAAGGGGCTTATCTAAATTTGTGATTGAAAACACCTGCATTACATATCTGCCTTTTTGATGTA
>CAMDZX010000057.1 GCA_945910925.1 uncultured bacterium
TATTCGGACTTGTACTTGCCGTTGGTTTGGTTGTTGATGATGCTATTGTTGTACTTGAAAATACTCAGCGACATATTCAAGACGGAAAATCACCTAAAGAGGCTACCGAAATCACTATGGAGGAGGTTTTTGGTGCGGTTGTTGCAACCTCCCTTGTATTAATGGCGGTATTTGTTCCCGTATCATTTATGACGGGTATCACAGGACAAATGTTCAGACAATTTGCGTTATGTCTTGCAACCTCTATCGGTTTATCTACACTTGTTGCATTAACTCTTTCTCCGGCTCTATGTTCAATAATATTAAAGGAAGGGGAAGAAAAAGCAGACTTTGAGTTTATACAAAAATTTGACGATTGGTTTTTATCACTAAGAGATAAATATCTTAATGCCGTTCGTTATTTTGTTGACTCTCCGAAAAAGACATTACAAACACTTTTATTGGTTTTAGTCTTTATTTTATTTATGTTCTTTTTGATACCAAAGGGATTTTTACCTACTGAAGATAAAGGGGTACTATTTACCCAGCTGCAACTTCCTGATGGTGCATCAGTTTCAAGAAGTGATATTGTAGGTTCACAAGTTGCAGAAAGAATTGCAAGAATTCCGGGAGTAAAAAGCACTCTTGAAGTTGCGGGCTTCTCAGGTGAAAATACTGTTTTAATCGTATCCATGCTTGATGAATGGTCAAAACGTAAAAAATCATCTTTATCAATGGAAGCCATTCAAGAACAGATAAAAAGAGAATTTGCTAATTTTACGGAAGCTACGGTTGCAACGTTCCCTCCTTCATCTATTTTCGGCATGAGTATGTTTGGCGGGTTTGAATACAGACTTCTGGATAAAGGCGACCGCTCTCCGGAAGAATTATACAAAGAAAGCAGAAAATTTATATCAGAGGCATCCAAAAGCCCTCTGATTTCAAGATTGTTCACGACATACAGTGCTGCACTTCCTCAGTTAAAAGTTGTAATTGATGAAGAGAAAGCAATGTCGCAAGGTGTCGATATATCTTCTATTTATAACACTCTTTCAGGATATTTAGGTTCAACCTATGTAAACGACTTTAACAAATTTGGAAGGGTTTATCGTGTGTATATACAAGCCGATGCACCTTACCGTGTAAAACCTGCGGAGTTAAGCAAGATTTATGTAAAAAACAATTTAGGCTATATGGTACCCCTGACATCTGTTGCCCATACAGAAAATATTATAGGACCTTACACTCTAACGAGGTATAATTTGTACCCTTCTGTTATGATAAGCGGTACTGCGGCAGAGAATATCAGTTCCGGTCAAGCAATGGAAGAAATGGAGCGTTTATCTGAAGAACTTCTCCCAAAAGATATGGATTTTGATTGGTCAGGAACCTCTTTACAAGAAAAGCAGTCAGCAGGTCAAATAGGTCCTATACTTGCGATGGCATTAACTTTTGTATATTTATTCCTGGTTGCATTATACGAAAGCTGGACACTTCCTATCGCAGTTATGCTCATATCACCTGTGGCTCTTGTCGGAGCGTTGTTCTTCCAGTACGTTTCAGGCTATGCACTTGATATTTACGCCCAAATTGGTCTTGTTATGTTAGTAGGTCTTGGTACAAAACAAGCAATTCTTATTGTTGAGTTTGCAAAAGATGCTATGGAAAAGGACGGTCTGAATTATATTGATGCGGCTATGCAGGCTGCAAAATTAAGATTCAGGGCTGTTATGATGACAAACATTGCGTTTATTCTCGGGTTACTTCCGTTAATTTTTGCTCACGGTGCAGGTGCCGGCAGCAGACATTCAATCGGGATGACGGTTTTTGGCGGAATGGTTGCAGTATCTTGTATCGGTAGTATATTAGTTCCTGCCTTCTTTGTCATGATTAACGAAATGAAGAATTGGTATTACGCAGGAGGTTTAAAAAAAGCGGGGAAATTCGGTATGGATTTTGTAAAAAATAAATTAGAAAAAATACGGGAGAAACAAGATGATTAAAAAACTTCTGACAGTATTTCTTCTGTGTTTATTTATAAATACATCCGTTTTTGCAAATTCGCTCGGAAACAAAATACCTAAGGAGGAATATCCTGATTCTGATATGGTTCTGCCAAATCGTGATGAGCTGATAATAGAAGGCAGCGTTTCAAAATATATTGATATTAATTTAGAAGATTGTTTAAAGTTTGCTCTCGGAAATAATCCAAAAATTCAAGCAGCAATACAGGATGTATTTGCATCAGACTACCGAATTAAGCAGGCATGGTCATCTTGGTTCCCGAATATATCATGGCAAACAGGCTACACAAGGATTAAACAACTTCAATTATCTGATGTTTTCGACAGGAACCTTATATTTAACTACTATGTTCTGGGAACAATATCTGTTTCAGAAATGTTATACGATTTTGGCGTAACACAAAACCGCGTAACTATTTCTAAATTAGAAAACGAACAATATAAAATAATATTGACTGAAACTGTCAACACCGTAATCAGAGATGTTAAAGCTGCATATTACGGAGTTTTACTAGCCAATGAACAAGAGCGGGTTGCCGAAGAAACAGTTGAGCAGTATGAAAACTTCTATAATCAGGCAAAAGCGTTTTATACCGCAGGAACAAATCCGAAAATTGATATGACAATTGCAGAGGTTAATCTTAGTAGCGCAAAGCTTACTCTGATTCAAGCTCAAAATGCGGTAGATATTGCAATGGCAAAATTAAACAATGCAATGGGACTTCCTTATATGAATAAATACAATATGCAGGAAAAATTAAAATATAATCCTTGCAATATTACACTTACACAGGCGATTGATATAGCAAAAGAAGCTCGTCCTGACTACAAGCTATCAGAAGTAAAAGTTCAGTCGGCAAACCAGAATGTAAAACTGACTAAAAAGGCTTGGTATCCTACACTTGAATTTGACGGGAACTACTCTATCGGTGGTCGTACATTTACATCAAATTATGGTTACAATATAGGTGCATATTTAAACTTCCCGCAGATTAACGGAATGTTAATACGCAATCAAATAAAAGAAGCTCAAACTATGCACACAAAAGAAATTGCAAATTCACATTCAACACAAAACGATATATATTTGGAAGTTCAAAATGCGTTTTACACCCTGCTTGAAAAGAAAAAACAAATTCCTGTTTCAACACTTCAGGTTAAACAAGCAAAAGAAAACTATGATTTATCTTTCGGAAGATATAAAGTAGGTGTCGGAAATCCTGTTGAACTAAAAGAAGCACAGGTTCAGTACGCAAATGCACGTG
The DNA here is from genome assembly GCA_945910925.1 of uncultured bacterium. Taxonomy (GTDB): domain Bacteria; phylum Cyanobacteriota; class Vampirovibrionia; order Gastranaerophilales; family Gastranaerophilaceae; genus UMGS1585. The sequence continues at coordinate 3,269 of CAMDZX010000057.1, forward strand.
TACAATACTACAACACTCTGTATGAATACAATACGGCACGTGCAGAATTGGAAAAAGCTATCGGGAAAAATATAGTTGACGGCTCTGTTGAACTGCCGAAAGAAACAAAACAAATAACAGAAACAAAATCTGTTAAGGCTGAAACAGTTCAAGATACTCAATCGCAACAGTCTGAAAACAATATTTCTAAAAAGATTAAGAAAACAAAAAAACAACCTGTTTGTAAATCAAAAGTAAATAAACCGCCTGTTACTCCTAAACACTACAAAAACAGAGTAATCAGAGCATTACATAATGTATTTTCTTATCCTGACGATTAAGAAATACAACCTAATATTTTTACCTTATTTATGTTAGAATAAGGTTACTAATAGATTTTATATTTGAGAGGTAACAATGGAAGATTTAAGAGAGAAATACGAAGTCGTAATAGGATTAGAAGTACACGCGCAACTAAAGACAAAATCAAAAATTTTTGCACCTGACAGTACAGAATTCGGGAATGAACAAAACTCACAAATAAGTCCGATAACTCTGGGGATGCCGGGAGTTTTGCCTGTTCTTAACAAAGAATGTGTAAATATGGGTATAAAACTCGGATTGGCTTTAAACTGTGAAATTCCTGAAAGATGTAAATTTGACAGAAAACAATATTTCTATCCGGATCTTCCGAAAGGTTACCAAATTTCTCAATACGATGAACCAATTTGTGTAAACGGTCATATTGATATCAACGGCAAAAGAATCGGTATCACAAGAGCACACCTTGAAGAAGATGCCGGTAAGCTTGTTCACGTAGGTTCTGCAGGTATAGCAGGTTCTACATATTCTCTTGTCGACTTAAACAGAGCAGGAACTCCGCTACTTGAAATCGTATCGGAACCTGATATGAGAAGTTCTGAAGAAGCAAAAAATTACATGGAAGAATTACGAAATATTGTAAGATATATTGGAGTTTGCGACGGAAACCTTGAAGAAGGTTCAATGAGATGCGATGCTAACATTTCCATTATGCCAAAAGGTTCAAAAGAATTTGGTACTCGTGCTGAAATCAAAAATGTAAACAGTTTCAGAGCATTACAACGTGCAATAGAATATGAAATAGACAGACAAATTGAAATCGTTGAAGAAGGCGGAGAGGTTGTACAAGAAACAAGACTCTGGGACGATAACGCCGGAGAAACACGTTCTATGAGAGGTAAAGAAGATGCTCACGATTACAGATACTTCCCTGAACCTGATTTGATGCCATTATCAATATCAAGAGAATGGGTTGAAGATATCAGAAAATCAATGCCTGAACTCCCTAGCCAAAAACGTCAAAGATATATGGATTTAGGACTTAGCGAATACGATGCATCAGTTATCGTAGAGCAAATGCAGTCTGCTTTATTCTTTGACAAGGTACTTGAACTTGGAGGAAATGCTAAAATCGCCGTAAACTTTATGATGGGCGAAATTGCCGCATACCTAAAGGAAAAACATATTGAAATTAATGATACAAAACTTACACCTGAAAACTTGGCAGAACTTGTCGGTTTGATTGAGAAAAATACAATTTCTAATAATATCGGTAAACAAATTTTGACTGAGATGATAGAAGAAGGAACAAAGGCTTCAGAAATTGTTGAGAAAAAAGGTCTGAGCCAGATAACCGATGTTAATGCAATCAGAAAAATGGTTGAAGAAGTTGTAAACAACAATCCGCAACAAGTTGAACAATACCGTTCAGGAAAAACAAACATACTTGGTTTCTTTGTAGGTCAAATTATGAAAGCAACCAAAGGACGTGCAAACCCTAAAACTGTTAATGAAATACTGTTGGAATTATTAAAGTAGGGGTTTTATAAATGTTATTTACGCATAAGAAATGTTCTATGGAATCAGAAATTCTTGAACAACCTGAAGTCATAGACGGGTTGATTCACAAATACAATAATACAGAATTTGATTTGCCTGAAAACATTGAAAAAATAGTAATTGTTGCAAGCGGTTCGTCGTACCATTGTGCAAGATTTTCCGCAGATTTACTCGGAGAAATTGCAGGAATAGAGGCTCGTGCAATTTATTCAAGCGAATTTAACCTCAAAAAAGTTGTTCCGCACGATAGAAATACTCTTTATATTTTTATCACTCAATCAGGAGAAACTACTGATACATTAACCGCACTTAGACGTGTAAATGAGGGTTTTACAGACAATAGCGGCGAGAAATACTTCCTTGACACACTATGTATAACAAACCGTCAGGAATCTACAATCTGGGGGATGACAAAGTACAAAATTGATTGCTCTGCCGGAGTGGAAAATGCAATTGCGGCAACAAAATCTTTTACTGCACAGATGCTTTGTGTATTAATAGTTGCTCTAAAGCTATCAAAACACAAAGGCGGAAATATTGATGAGTACTTGAATTCTCTGGATAAACTTCCGACTGTCATAAAAGAAACTTTTTCTTTAAGAAAAAAAATTAAACATCTTGCAAGACTGGTATCAAAACAGCATTGTGTTGTTATTACCGCAGACGGAATTTCTTATTCAATAGCCAAAGAAGCTGCACTCAAGATAAAAGAAACATCTTATATGAATATAAACGCAACATACCTTGGAGAATTTATGCACGGGCATGTTGCCGTTTTGAATAATAAATCCGCACTCATATATATTTCTGTTGATGATATCTCTTATACTGCAGTTTCTAATCTTGAAAAAATAAAAAAAGATTATAACCCGACAATGTTTATAATAGGGAAACACAACAACAAAATAACTTCGAATTTTAACATAAGCATAAATTGCGAAAACGAAATTTTGCAAATGTTTTCCAATGTTGTAATTATTCAACTTTTAGCATTTGAAATTGCTAAAAAACTACACAAAAACATTGATAAACCTAAAGGTTTAAAGAAAGTCGTTAAATAAACGGATTATTTCCTGTTGGTGAACTTAGGTTAATTTCATCTATAATTTCACCTTTATTACCGTTGGTTGATGCGTCCCTTTCTGCTTTATCAGCCTCTCCTGAACCGTATGCCGAAACCATACTGGAATATAACAATTCACTAACAGCATTATTTTGCAGAGCTTCATCAATTCCCAAATATTCGTTACTGTCTTGATCAATGGCATCAAATTCTGCTTCTCCGACACCAAACTGCATAACTGATTGCTTATCAGGTTCGGTTGTCTTGAACAACTTTGAAAAAGCTACATAAAGTTGTATCGAAGTGATTGCCATCTTTAGTTAACTCTCGTCTTTCTCGCTTATACATCGAACATGTATATAAAGTTTTTCAAATTGCGGCAATTTCAATCATTTTTTTTTTTGTTACAATTGTTACAATTCATTCAGTATTATGAGTTATTCTTTTTCCTATTTTGTTCAAACTCTTTTATAATCAGGTTTCTTGCCTTGATTGCTTCATCTTTAGAAAGTGAAGGAATTCCTTGCAAAGGATATGGTATGTTGAGATTCTCATATTTTGGAACCGCCATATCGTGATATGGAAGAACATCAAGAGCTTTGATATTATTTAAGTTAGCAAGAAATTTTCCCAATTCCTTTAAATATTTTTCATTATCAGTTATTCCAGGAACAACAACATGTCTTATCCAGACAGGAATTTCATTTTTTGAAAGATATTCAGCGAACTCCAAAACATTTTTATTTGACATGCCTGTTAATTTCTTATGTTCATCATCATTGATATGTTTTATATCCAAAAGAACAAGGTCGGTATATTCTAAAAGTTTGTCAATCTTTTCAATATTCAGAGAATTAAATAAAACACCTGAAGTATCAAGAGCGGTATGTATATTTCTGTCTTTTGCTCTTTTAAACAACTCGGTTACAAATTCAATCTGGAGTAAAGGTTCTCCACCTGTTACCGTTATACCTCCATTTTTAACAAATTCTTTTACACCATCATATTTTATTAGGACTTCATCAACAGACATTTGTTGATTTTTTACCGTAGTCCAAGTATCAGGATTATGACAATATTTACAACGCATAGGACAGCCCTGTGTAAAAACAACAAATCTTACACCCGGTCCATCAACGGTTCCACAACTTTCTATTGAATGAATATTCCCCAATATACTTTCTGTCATAAATAATATAATCCTAACATATATCAGAAAGGGGTGATTTTTCACCCCTTTGCTTATTTACATTTTATTATGAAATGTTCTTGAAATTACATCATCCTGCTGTTCTTTTGTTAATTTATTAAAATTAACTGCATATCCTGAAACCCTTATGGTTAATTGAGGATATTTTTCGGGATGAGCTTGCGCATCAAGCAACGTATCACGATTAAATACGTTTACATTCAAATGATGCCCACCTTTTTCAACATACGCATCCAATATATTTATTAAGTTTTCTTCTTGCATTGTAGCCATTGTATAAATCCTTTCTTTGTTAGTTCAAATTAGTTTCACAACATCCGCAGTCAAACTTTATACTCAAATCACCCATGAATATTTCATCTTTACCTAATGCATTAGGAATAATAGAAAACGTATTTGATATTCCGTCCTGAGCATCACCAAACGGTAACTTCGCAACAGATGATAAAGATGCCGCTACACCGTTTGAATCTCTGCCGTGCATAGGATTTGCACCGGGAGCAAGCGGAACACCGTGTTTCCTTCCATCAGGTGTATTTCCTGTTTTCTTCCCGTAAACAACATTTGAAGTAATTGTGAGAATTGACATAGTCGGTATTGAATTTCTGTAAGTATAATGTTTTCTGATTTTTGACATGAAATTCTTAACAAGATTTACCGCTATATCATCAACTCTGTCATCATTGTTTCCGTATTTAGGGAAATCACCTTCTACTTCATAATCAACAACGACACCATTTTCATCTCTAATTGTTTTAACCTTTGCATACTTAATTGCAGAAAGAGAATCGGCAACAACCGATAACCCTGCAATACCTGTTGCAAAATATCGTTTTACATCTCTGTCCAAAAGTGCCATTTGAGCTTTTTCATAACAATATTTATCATGCATATAGTGAATAACATTAAGAGTATTAACATACAAGCCTGCAAGCCAATCCATCATATCTTCATACCTTTCCATAACTTCTTCATAATTCAAATATTCAGACGTTATAGGGCGATATTTAGGTCCAATTTGAGCCTTAGAAATCTCGTCAATACCACCGTTTATTGCGTATAATAAACATTTTGCAAGGTTTGCACGAGCACCAAAGAACTGCATTTCTTTACCTACAACCATAGATGAAACACAGCAGGCAATTGCATAATCATCCCCATGAGTCACACGCATCATATCATCATTTTCATATTGAATTGAAGATGTTTTTATTGAAATATGTGCACAATACTCTTTGAAATTATGCGGAAGATTTTTTGACCACAAAACCGTTAAGTTAGGTTCAGGAGCGGTTCCTAAGTTTTCAAGAGTATGAAGATACCTAAATGAGTTTTTGGTAACCAAAGGTCGTCCGTCTACTCCCATGCCTGCGATTGATTCCGTAACCCAAGTTGGGTCTCCTGAGAACAATTCATTATATTCAGGAGTTCTTGCAAATTTTACCAATCTTAACTTCATTATGAAATGGTCAATCATCTCTTGTGCTTCGGATTCGGTAATTATTCCTTCTCTCAAATCACGTTCAATATAAATATCAAGGAAGGTTGAAGTTCTGCCGATACTCATTGCAGCACCGTTTTGTTCTTTAACTGCAGCAAGATAACCAAAATAAAGCCATTGGATAGCCTCTTTTGAATTTCTTGCAGGTTTTGAGATATCAAATCCATAAATTCTGCCAAGTTCAATCATTTCATTAAGAGCTTTTATTTGTTCCGATATTTCTTCTCTTAATTGAATTCTTTCAGGAGTCATTTCTCCTTCAAGAGATTTGAATTGTTCTTTTTTATCTTCAATAAGCCTGTCTATACCGTATAACGCGACACGTCTGTAATCCCCGATAATTCTGCCTCTGCCGTACGCATCAGGAAGCCCTGTAATGATTGCGGAATGTCTTGCGGCCTTCATTTCAGGTGTATAAACATCAAATACACCCTGATTGTGAGTCTTTCTGTATTTTGTAAAGATTTCGGAAACTTCGGAGTCAACTTTATAACCATAAGACTTACAAGCACCCTCTGCCATACGAATACCGCCAAACGGCTGCATTGAACGCTTTAATGGTGCATCTGTTTGTAAACCGACAATTGTTTCCAAATCTTTATCAATATAACCTGCACCGTGCGAGGTTATTGAAGATACAATTTTTGTATCCATATCAAGAACACCACCGTTATCACGCTCTTGTTTTAATAAATCACAACATTCCTGCCATAATTTCTGCGTTGATGCAGTAGGACCTTCCAAGAAATCGGAATTTCCGGTATAAACTGTATAGTTCTTTTGAATAAAATCTCTTACATCAATTTCTGTTGACCATTTGCCTGAAACGAATTCTGTTTCAGGATATATTTTCTTTTCTAACATTAATTTTGTCATAATTTTCTCCCCATAAATACACAATTAGTATCATTATACTACAAATTTTTCACATGGGGTATTTTATTTGTAATAACTTTTCCTTTACATTCCATAACCGCATCTTCCCAAATAATTTCACCAACACTATCGGCATTTATTATACCTGATTTTGGGTTTTTAACCGAAAGAATATGTCCTTTTATATCCGCTTCTACATCAGAATATTCAAAAGATAAATCCGTATTCTCCATTGTACAATTTATTAATTTTAAATCTTTACAATAACATAATGGCTGAGTACCTGTTATATGACAATTAATCAACGTAAGTCCTTCAGAAAACCATCCCAAATATTCACCCTTTACAAGAGAATCTTCTACCATAACATTTTTACTGTGCCAAAAAGCATCTTTTGTATCAAGCTCAGAATGTTTGATATGGAGGTTTTCCATATATTGAAACGAATATTTACCCTGCATTTTTAAGTTTGAAATCTCAACATTTTTTGATTCAAAAAGAAAATACTCTGACACAACAGACGTTTCTGAAATATTTAACTTGTTACATTTCCAGCCAAATTCAGGAGATACAATATCACATCCGAATACCGAAATATGTTCGCAC
>CAMDZX010000058.1 GCA_945910925.1 uncultured bacterium
TCCCACCAAAATAAAAATGTGTTATATTATTTTAATCCAATCAAACATAATTTAGAGTATATATCGGATTTTAACCCGACAAAACTGTCGTCCTGAAAGGGTATAAAATATAATCGTAAGGCGACAGCTACGCAATTTCTTCCAACAAATCATTTATTTCGTCAATTAATTGATTATCTTTTGATTTGTCTGCGTGGTTTAGTGCTTTTCTTAACAAAACTTTTGCTTTGGCAACATTTCTGAAATCAAGCATCAGTTCTGCTGCTGCTTTATAATTTTCTGCAATATTTTCTTGTGAAGTAGTTTCCGAATAATTTTTTACCGCATCAGCGTAGAACTTCATAGCTTTATGAGGTTCATTAAATTGTGTATAACCGCTTGCAGTATTGCTTTTTACGAACCCTTTTGCTTTATAATCTCCTGTTTGTGCAACAAGAATATTTGCTTGTTCATAGAATTCAAACGCCTGCGCATCATATTTTCCTGAGAAAATATTTGCAATCTTGGTCAATGATGTTGATTGTGAAACCAGATTATCGTTTTCGCCTGCGTAAGAAACGGAAGTTAAATAATGATTTAATGCAGGTTCTGTTTGGTTTACTTCATCATAAATTTGAGCCATCGAATAGTGTGCCTGTGTTTTTAAATTGTTATCGGTTGTAGATTTCAATGACTTATTATAACTGCTGAGAGCTTGAACAACATAGTTATTTTCATCATAAATTCTGCCCATTTCAAGACAAATTTTTGATTCGGTTTCACCGTCTTTTATCTGTTGAGCTCTAACAAGTGCTTTATGGAACATATCCATAGCTTTGGAAGGGTTTTGTGCAAATGCGTGCTTCTTTGCTTGTATAAATAAGGATTTTAATTCATTATCCTGAGGGATGATTGTAACCTGAGGTTTTTTCTTTACAGGTTTAGGTTGGACAGGTTTTAGTTTAGATATTTGTTTTGGCGGTACATAATCATTGATAGGCGATGTAACCGTCGGAGTTTCCTGAATTGTCGGTTGTACCGTATTTTCAACAGGTGCTTCTATCGGTTCGTATTGTGTCGGTTGCGCGATTTCTTGTTCTGCTTGTTCCGGTTCAGGTTCTGCTTGTGCTTTTTCAGCTTCTCTTTTTGCTTTTTCTTCTTTTGCACGCTTTTCTTCTTCACTTTCAGGGAATTTAACCAAGAAAGCTTTGTTTACTTCACCATCGTTGTATCTGTAATTAATTCTTTGCAGAAATAATGCATCAAGCCATTTTGCAACGACTCTTGATTCTTTGTTCAAAGTTTCGGAAATATATCTGTCAAGAATTGCAGCAGCATTCATTAAATCTGTTTGTACAAGGTTGATGGAAGGTGCTTCACCTTTTGTATTCGCTTCGATTTCGTGGAGATAATCTTCAACTTCTTCTCGCAGAATATCAGGTGTTGCAATAGCTGACATTGTATTTCTAAAATCTTTAAGGATTTGGGCGATATTAATTTTGTTATTTGTAGCGGTAGCAGGTCTGCTATCAGGTGCGGCTTGCGGAGCAGGAGCTTCTGCCTCATACACCTGAGGAGTCAAAGGCTCTTGTGTCGCAGGTTTATCCATACTTTGAGGCTGTTGCGGCATTGGTTGGATTGGACGTGGTTGTATTTGTTGCGGCATTACCTGTGGTTTTACGGGTTGCGGCGGTACGGATGCAACAGGCTGCTGAGGCATAGCCGCAGCTTGCCTGTTTTGTTCTACCTGTTTTTGACGTTCTTGTTCTTCCTGTACATGTCTTGGAACAGGACGCGGTTCAATATGACGTCTTCTTGGCGGTTTTTTAGCAATATCCGAAGCTTTTCCTGTTGCGATAGTTCTAGGTTGTTGATTTTGTTGTCTTTGGTTTTGTTGGTTGCCTCTTTGTTGACCGTTGTTTTGCTGCAAAGAATCTTGAGTCTTTTGGTCTGACTCTTCTTCTTTTTTATATCCCTGAGCCACGTATGGTCTTGGAGTTATTGGATTCATTGCATTGTACACTACAAACCGTCCTTCCTGGAAAGATTATCGGCAATTATATGATTTTGTTCAACCTTTCTACATTAAAATCATACTTTTGTATGACCTCACTATGTTATATAATGATTATTTTTAAAAAGTCATGTAAATAATTAAAGAATGTAATATAATAATTCTATGAAAATTGTATTTGCAACAGGAAATCCGCATAAACTTGAAGAAGTGAATTTTATTGCAAAAGACTCGGATATAGAGTTTATTTTACCGGCAGTCGGATTTAATCCGATTGAGGACGGTTCTACATTTGAAGAAAATTCTCTAAAAAAAGCACAAGAAGCGTACAGAGTTTCCGGCATGATGTCTTTGGCGGATGATTCGGGTTTGTGTATAGAAGCTCTAAATGGCGCACCCGGTTTGTATTCTGCAAGATACGCAGGTTCGCAGGCAGAAAAGATTGAAAGAATACTTAGAGAACTTGACGGAATAGAAAACCGCAAGGCTAAATTTGTTTGTTGTATGACACTATTGGATAATAACGGCAAGATGATTTATCAAACAACGGGGGAGTGTCACGGTTCAATAATTAAAGAGGCAAAAGGTATAAACGGATTTGGATATGACCCTGTATTCATGCCGGAAGGATATAATATCACTATTGCAGAAATGAGTGAAGATAAGAAAAATCAAATTTCACACAGAGCTAACGCACTACATGATGTAATAAATTATCTGGAATCTCTTTAGTTTGTTTTGCTTTTAGCATACGACTTGTTTTTAGCATATAAATAAGCGGAATTATCATTACCGCCAGAAATGTTAATAATAAAAATACATCGTGGAACGAGCATAACTTTGCTTGTGCCAGCATTTGTTTGTATAAAGCTCCGTTAGCTTTTTTAGCAGCATATACGGGAACATAATATGTCGAAAATTTATGTTGCAGATTTGTTAAATGTATTCTGAACATAGGGTTATGCCAACTCAGATGGTCAACGAGATATCCTTGATGCACTTGAGTAACCCTTGTGATAAATGTTGCAGATAATGCCGTAGACATTGCGGTAACGATATTTTTAAACAATGCGTGCAATGAAGCGGCATCAACTCTTTTGGACGCAGGCAGGGTTAAAAATGATAACGCAGTTATAGGAACAAATGCGGCCGCAACACCTATACATAAAAATATGTTCGGAATAATAACAGTACTCAAAGATGCAGTAGTACTAAGCTGACTCATCCAAAATACAGAGCCGCCCATTATTAAAAAACCTGCCGTAGTTAGTAATCTCGGTTCTATAAATCTGGATAATTCTCCAAAAACAATAAGTCCGATAAAACATACTATTGCTCTTGGAAATAATGAAAACCCCGACATTGAAGGACTGTATCCCAAAAGGCTTTGAACAAACATAGGAACTAAGAGTAATGTTGAATACAATATCAGGTTAATAAACGAACTTATCATTGTACCGTAGAGAAAATTCCTATCCTTGAATACTCTGATATCTATAACGGGATATTTGTATTCAAGCTCCCATACATAGAAAAATATGAAACAAAAAACGCTTAATCCGAATGTCCAACATACCCACGTTGTATCAAACCAATTAAACTGTTCGCCTTTATCCAGTACAATTTGCAAACAACCCATAGCAAGACATATTGTTGTAAATCCTACTATATCAAATCTTTTATGGTATTTCTTTTCAATAGGTTTTGTTTCAGGTAGGATAAATTTTATAAGAATAATCGAAAGTATGCAAAGCGGGATATTAATAATAAACACCCATTGCCAAGACCAATTATCCGTAAGATATCCGCCCATATACGGCCCTGCAAGTGGAGAAAACATTGCGGCAACCCCAAACAAACCCATTGCAACACCTCTTTTTTCGGGCGGGAAGGCATCAAGAAGGGTTGCCTGACATATAGGAAGAATACTTCCGCTGCCAATTCCCTGAACAAGTCTTGCAAGTATCAACATATGTAAATCCGTTGCCAATATACAAAAAAGGCAACCGAGAGTAAAAACAATGATACAATATATCAGATACTGTTTTTGCCCGAACAAATTTGCAAGATAGGTTGTAACAGGAAGCATAATTCCTCCAGAAATTATGTAGCAAGTTACAACAGTATTCGCCTCATATTGTGTTGCTCCAAAATACCCTGCAATATTCGGCTGACATACGTTTGTCGCAGAAGACGCCGCAAGTGCAAGAAACGCAGGTAAAAGTGCAACTATTGCGATTATATAGGGATTATACTTTTTAGATTGAACTTCTTCTGACATTTAATACCTTCACGGAACTCTATTTTATCTTGCGGTTTTACCTTTTACTTTTACTTTTGGAACAACCGACATTCCGGGTACTATATTGTAGTTTGAAATATCTTCTTCAAACACAATTTTAACGGGTACACGTTGAACAATTTTTACATAACTTCCTACGGCATTTTCAGGCGGGAAAAGGCTTGATTTTGCACCTGTTGCTCTTTGAATACTGTCAATTTTACCTTTAAACCTTTTATGCGGATAAGTATCAATTTTGATTGATACAGGTTGTCCCGCTTTCATATTTGTTAATTGAATTTCTTTGAAATTTGCAACAATCCAAACTTTTTTAGGAACAATCTGCATCAAAGGTTGTCCTATCTGGACATAATTCCCTTTTTCTACACTCCTTGCAGAAACCATACCTGATTGCGGAGCGTAAATCTTTGTATATGACAAGTCGAGTTTTGCCTGTTCAAGTTCCGCTTCCAATCTTTGAATATCCGCAGTTACCGCTTCGGTTTTGGCTTGGTGCGATTCCAGTGCGGATTTCATTGCTTTAGATTTGTCGTTTGCACCTTTGTAATTCGACTTTGCAACCGTTAAGTTTGTTTTACTGTTGTCATATTCTTGTTTTGAGGCAATACCTGCTTTGTACATGTCGTGATATCTTTTATAATCTTTTTGTGCAAAATCCAATTTTGAGCCTGTTGAAGTTACATCCTGATAGGATTGATTAAGATTTGATGCGCCTGTTTCTACTTCTTTTTGAGAAACTTTTAATTGAGCTTTTGCCTGCGCAAGTTTTGCTTCCGCCTGCTGAAGCTTTACTTCGTAGTCATTAGGGTCAATTTCAAGCAGAAGTTGTCCTTCTTGTACTTCATCGTTATCGTCAACGAGAAGTTTTACAACAGGACCCGAAACTCTTGGTGCAACAGAAATTAATCGTCCTTCCACGAACGCATCATCTGTTGATTGGAAATATGTGGAATGTATCGCAGCAATTAATCCTATTGTTATCATTACGATAGCAATTATCGCCGGAACGACCACCCTTTTTTTTGTATATTCAGGTCGTTTGGTTTTCTTTTTATCTGTCATTGTATATTCCTTTATACTTGTATATTTACTTTTTCTTCAAGATTTTTTCGGAATATATCAAGCGCTTTTAGACAAACATTCAGTTCTTCTTCACTCAATCCTGTTATACTTTCCTGCCATATACCCAATACGGTTGGTACAACTTTTTTGTATATTTCCCGACCCTTTTCGGTTATGAAAATTTTGTATATTTTTCTTTTGCTAGTATCAGGCTTTCTTTCAATAAATTCAGATTTCTCAAGTATATTCAAAAGCCGTGTAATGTTCGGACGGTCTTTTAATGTAATATTTGCAATCTGCCTTTGATACATTCCGTCGTTCTCCATTAGCACCGCAAGAATGGTAAACTGCTCAGGAGTAATTTCGTATTTGCATTCCGAAAACCTCTGTATTGCAAAAGTTCTGCTTAATTTCCCTACGGTAACTAACTTTGGACCTATTTGACTTTTCAAAAGTTCGTTATTATTCATATTGTGTTATCATCATAACACAAAAAGATTACGGGTCAAATTTAAACCGGTACGTATTATATAATCAAACAGAACTCAGCCATCAATATTGACGATCTATCTCTTGTCTCCACTGCTTATAGAAATATATTGAGAGTACAAAATATACGAGCCACATTATAACGGTTGCGTATACTTTTTCGCCTTGAATAGCGATGTTAAACCACATAAAAACAGACAAAGCGTTAACAACCATCCATACAATCCATTGTTCAATTACACGCTTAACTGTCATGTACATTCCAAGTATTGAGAGAACGGTTGTAATTCCGTCTATATAAGGATGAGTATCGTTTAAAGTCTTTAGAAACATACTGAATACAAAACAGGTTAAACAACAGATAATTGATAGATATACAAGTTCTTTTGGACTCAGTTTTGTTTTTATTATTTCATTTGTTGATTTTTTTAGATGTTTTTTCCATTGAAAAATCCCTAAAATTTGCATAGGGAAATAATATCCAATGTACAAGATTAGATTTCCGTATAATGCATTGCGATAAGCTAAATATCCGTAAAAACTTGTTCCAATAAGCCCGAAGAAATAACAGGAAATTTTACCTTTCCCTGCAATTATTGTATACAAAATTCCACAGATTGCAGAAATAACGGAAATTATACTATCGTGCATTAAGATTGTATTAATAAAAATTGTGTTCAAGACAACAACCAGTCCGACAATTTCGGGTTTTGTCCAACCGTTCAACTCTAATTTTACAAATTGTTTAATATTGTCCGTATTAATTTTACTTTTCACTATTTATGTTATCTAATAAAAACAGATGAATGTAAATTTACAAAAAAAAAGTCTATATAAAAACCAACTATTACTTAAAAGTTTGGAATTTGCGGCAGACAAAAGCGGAACATTTTTTGCCGGAACTTCGCTTGCATTGTCAACTTTACGCCCATTGTCAATACTTGCAACTCCTAAAACCGACAGAGAAAATAAAAAACTTGCCTGTGCAAAATCAATAGCTTCCGCAGGAATCAACTATACTATTATTTATGGTTTAACCAACATACTTGCAAAAGGTTTAAAAGGTATAGAAACTAATCCTTCAGCATATTTAAAAGAATCAACAATAAAAAACTTGAAAGTATCAGGAAAGCCTCTTTCTGCATCACCGAAATTTCAATTTCTCTCGCAATTCTTCAAGCTGGGATTGGGAGTTGCAATGGCTATACCAAAATCAGGACTTACTGCTGCACTTATACCGTTTATTGCCGATAAAATTTCAGGAAATAAAAAAACAGCTCAAATAAAAAATACAAATGTTACAACAACAAAACCTACATTTAAAGGCAACGCACAACTAAATCCGTTATCACGTAAACTTGGAAACATAATGGATAAAAAAAGTATGCAAAATATGGCAGAAAAATTTGAGAATACAAACTATGCAATGCATATTCCGGTTGTGGGAGATATTCTCGGAACAGGTGCTTTTATACATCAAACTAACAAAAGCAAAAAAATCCCAAAAGACAGAAAGCGGGTACTCAATTACAACGCAGGAATATCAACCGGTTTAAGTATCGCTACAAGTTACGTTGTTGATAAACTTCTTGATAAACCGACAGAAAAATTCATAAAAAAATTCTCGGAAGTAAATAAAGACTCACCAAAACTTGCTACATATATAGAAGGTATCAAGATTGTTAAACCTGCCTTGATTATGGGCGGAATATATTATCTTGCAATTCCTTTTATTTCAACATTCTGGGCAGAAAGAATAAAACCTGATAAGTCTCAGTCAAAAAATCAGCTTAATAATTAATATTTTTGAAATACAAAAAACAATCCGCTTATTTTTAAGCGGATTGTTTGTGTATAAATAAATCTGAAACCACTATTCAGCAGCAACTTCTTCTGCCGGAGCTTCTTCTGCAGTTGCTGCAGCAGCTTCTGCCTCTGCTTTTGCAGCTGCTTCTGCTTCTTGTTTTGCTTTTGCTTTCTTAGATAATTTTACTACATCAGATTTTTTGTAGTTCAAAGAACCGTCATCGTTGCAGTTTTTAAGTAAATACGCAACTGTTTCGGTTGGTTGAGCACCTTTAGAAATCCAAGATTCGGCAGATGCCTTGTTCAATTTCATTTCTTTTGTTTTAGGGTTGTAATAACCTAATTCTTCAATCGGTCTACCTTCTCTTTTTGTAGTAGAATTGATAACTATTACTCTGTATATCGGAGCCTTTTTAGCACCTAATCTTTTTAATCTGATTTTTAACATGTTAATTTTCCTTCTTAATTTATATTTCCTGTGTAAAGATTCGCCGCTTAATCTTTAGCTAAATAAGCCTAAGAGGAATGACTTATTCCATAATCATAGAAACACAAATACATCTTTAAATCAATCATGAGTTTAAAATACGTTACACACAAGAGCAATGTAAAATAATACATACTGTCTTATTATATTAATGAAAAAGGAGAAAAATATGATAGAACTTTTTATGCTGTCTACTTGTCCTTATTGTCATAAAGTTATGGACTATATGGATGCACACGGAATAGAATACAAAATGATTGATATAAATGACCGACAAAATGAGGAAGTACTAATCAAAATCGGAGGTAAAAGACAAGTTCCGTTTATTGTTGATAAAGAACATAATATTGAGATGTACGAGTCCGATGATATATTAGAATATCTAAAAACATTATAAAATTTTCTCCAAAGCTCAAAACGTAAACGTAATGTAACGAATTGTAACAAAATACCCAAAAACCTTAAAGATTCATGAAAAAAAGCCGATATACAGAATATTAGGAATCCGAAAAGGAGTAAAAATGGGTTTAGCTACATCACAAGTTAGATTATTGGCGCTGACGTCTCGTAAGGCAGACGTTGAGATGCAAATCCAATTAAACTCTAAGCGTAAAACAATGCTTACAAGAGAAGCAACAGAGTTGGCTAAACTTTATTATGCAAAATTGCAAAACAGTAAGATTCAATATTCAACAACAAACGGATATAAAGATGTTAATTACGGTTACTTGATGGCTCAAGATACAGGTACATTCTTTGACCAAATTGTATCTCCAAGTTCATCTTCATCCATAGATAGAAAATCCAGTGATAGTATGATATTAACCGATCAATACGGGCGTGTTATATTGAGCAATTCAATGCTTGATATTGTAATTAATACATTGAATAATCCCGGCCAGAATTACACTAAAGATAATAGAACTGTTGAATCACTCACTATTGATGCAATGAAACATTTGTTAACCAAAATGAAGGGAGCATCTTCAAAAACTGCATCACTGCTTCTTCAAGAGTTTGAAAAATTATACAATGCAAGCGGTTGGACAAATCCTGGTGATGAACCGAGCGCTACACAATACAAAATGGGCTACGAAATGCTTGAATATATTTATGAAAACGGTGTCCAATATGGCGGAACAATATATTACAATGCCATAGACAATAAGTACTATTCTAATTATAAGTGCAATGAAGCTGATGAAATCCATCTCGTACAAGGGAATTTCTATATAGTTAAAAACGCATCCGATTTAACCACATTATCAGATCTGGACGGTTCAATGTACTGGCCGGGTTCAGGAAACAGCGGTCTTCAGGGTATGAATAATTTCTATGTCGGATTAGGTAAAACCATTGCTGGACAAATGAGTAGTATGTTTAATTACTATGGTTCAATATTCTCTGCAGCATTTAACGGAACTAAGTCAATCCAAGCTTCTGATAATAAGAAAGATCATACTGAACCTCATTTTAACGTAGCAATAGGTACAGGTGATGTCATATATAACACAGATACCCAAAAATATGAGCGTAAGGGCAACAGCATATATGAAACTGCAACAAATATGGAAAATCTTCAGGACGGTTTAAAATCCGGAGTTTATCAGTTGGTTAATGTCTCTTCTAAAGAAACAGGCGGATATGCGAAAGCTCAAGGTCTTGATTATTTTATAACTCAAAACTATATTGTGGAAAAAGCGGATACATCTGAAAGAGAAACAATTACAGCTTGGTATAATGCCGCAAGAGCAGATTTAAGCGAAAAAGAAACCTATTGGGATACCGAAATTACAGCCTTATCATCCGAATTAAATACCATAACAACAGAAATTGATTCTGTTAAGAACTTAAGAAAGGATGCAATAGACTCAACCTTTAAGTGGGGTTCTGCATAATTAAAGACTATATTTATTCCTTTTTCATAACAACAAACGGCGGAAAAACCCGCCTTTTATTTTGGTTAATATCAGCACTATTTATTATTATTTTTATTACTGATTCAAATTTTGCAACCATTTGCAAAAAAGTTGACGTTATGCTAAACTTGTAACGAAATGTTACGAATACAAACGAGAGAGTGTTTTTATGAGTGAGAGCAGCCACTGGTTAGTAACTAAAGTCCTTGCAGGACATAGCATTGCATTTAATATGGATACCCTGTTGACTATGTGGTTAGCTATGGCAATATTAATTGTGTTTGCAATTCTGATTATCAGAAATGC